>DOIX01000239.1 GCA_003511885.1 Cyanobacteria bacterium UBA11153 | reverse complement strand
TCGAGGGTCATTACCCCTGGAAATCCTTGAGAATAACAAAAACTTATCACTTGACTTGAAAGAGAGCCCACCTTAGCATTCAAACCACAATCTTTAAAAGGATCGTAACCTAACAATAACCCCGTCAATTGTGCATAGTCTAAAATACAGACATTAAATTCTTCCTCCAAAATTTCCTTAATTGTCCCTTGTTCCGCATCTAGAAATACCGTACATCCGGGACAATTAGTGAGGATTAAATTACAATCTGGGTGCGCTTCTTTAAGACTCTTCATTTTCTTGTAAACGCTACTCGCAGTATAGTCTCTGTTTTCAGGAAAAGCGCATTGGCGGAAACCCATACCACAGCAATGTCTCCGTTCCGGATAATCAACAATTTCTGCACCGAAAGCTTCCAACATTCCCACTAATACTTGGGGAAACTCAGCCCCACCCATACACTCGCTGGGAAATATTTTTCCGTAGTGGCATCCAATATGATCGACTGCTTTGATTCCTTTTAGGCTATACTTGGCTTTGGCTGCAAGTTTATGCCGATTGGCAAAGAAAACATCGGAAGCATGAACAACAGATGGTCTACCTCCTGATACATGAGGAATCCAAAACTCTCTCCCAGTGGTTTCTTTTAAGGTTTTTTCCGTATATTCTCGCCATTCTGGTTCTTCTTCCCAAAGTTTGATCATTTCTGTGTAATTAGCAAAAGAAGTTACACAAAATGAGAAAAGATTATCTACACCCAATTCATGATGCGCTACCGAAAAATTTCTCGCGGCTACTACCATTTGAGTTTGGATATTAGAGACATCTCCGTGATAGCCAATTGCCCCACAAGAGGTATGTCCTGGTGCTTCCCGCAACTCCATTCCTAAGTCATTTTTTAAAATTTTATAGGCAATCCCTTCTGTATAGGGAGCCGCACTTTGGAGAAAGCAACTGCGAAAACAGCCCCACAATTTGCCACCTGGATCGTCTATGGTTGGTACTTGTTTGTGATGTCTTTCCCAAGCTTTGTTTTTTCCTTCTATTTTCATCGTTTTTTTTCTTATTTATTTGATTTAATTTCGTAGTTTCTGCTATCGCCTGTTTCTAACCAAGTTTGCCAATATTTTTCTACTTCAGCTTTGCTACCGAGTTTCTTTTCCATCCCTTTTTCAACGGCATCCATTAACTCGATCGCACCTGTTGTTTGATAAATTGCCCGCAATTCTTCCAGATCTTGTTCGGGAATAACGCGGTGGGAACCTGGGCTATTTTCCAGATTCATAGGCACATCCCACCATTGGCGCATTTCTTCCCTATGTTCGTAATAGTATTCCCAGTTTTCACCTAATTCAGGAAAATGGGCAGGAGTGATATTTTCTGCTAACAAGGTATAGCCCCGTTTTAAGACATTTTCCCCAAATACTCGCTTGGCAAATAATTGCTGTCTGCCTTTTTCTGACTCAGCAAAGTAACCGTAACGAATGGAAAGCCGCCGCAATGCTAGGACAACTGAGGCGGTATTATTGCCTCTCGGACATCGAGTTTTACAGGAAAAACATTGTCCGCAAAACCAAATTTTGTTTGACTTAAGTAACTCTTCAATTTGTTCATCATCCTCCGATTGGACAATGTTCATCACCTCTCTCGGTGAGTATTCATTAAACTCTGCTGCGGGACAAACCGCTGTGCAGACACCGCAATTTAAGCAGGCATTCATGCCATGTTGATACAAAATGTCTTTTTTTAGTTCGTTAAATAATTTGCCCATCGGTTAACTCCTCTGAGTTGTGTCATCGTCATCGCACACATCTCCTCCGAAACCCCTGTTTCTTCGTCAACTTCGATCGTTGCGTTGTCTAAACCCACGATTTTTTCTGAAAACTGGGCTTCCTGGCGGTAAGTCTTGCTTTGCTTAATTTATCTGTATATGACTATACAGTTGTTTAAATGAAATAACAATAAGTAAATATACTTAAAAAGAAAAATAATAATATTTGCTATTATTTTTCAATAAGCGGGTCAGTTGACCCGATAATTGAGACCATACTTGTACAGGTGACGTGGTAATTTATGACCTTATCCGAGTTGAACGTGGGTGATGTGGCAATTGTAGAACAGGTAAATGTGGGTCAGCATGGCGGAGAATTAGCGAATCGACTGGCTGCCCTGGGAGTGGTTTCCAGTAAGCCGATTCAAGTATTACGGAGGGCGAGGTTGGGTGGTGCTTTGCATATCCGGGTAGGGTTAACGACAGAAATTGCCCTGCGCTCTCGAGAGGCGGATACAGTAAAGGTGCGTTTGTTAAATTGCTAAATAACTTAAATTGTTCGTAATAAATATTGTCCCAGAGATCCCCCCTAACCCCTCTGAAAAAGGGGTAAACCTTTCTTGAAAGTCACCCTTATTAAGGGGGAGTTAGGGGGATCCCAAATCCTTAAATTTATAACTAGCAACTTGAGTTAAATATCAGAAAATTGAGGTAATAGGATGAAATGTCATGGAGGCGCAATCGCAAGTCAAAGCCCGAATGCGGTAAAGCGAGTCGTGTTAATTGGGATGCCAAATTGTGGGAAATCGACGCTGTTTAATCGGATTACGGGTGCGTCAGCTTTTGTGGGAAACTGGTCAGGTGTGACGGTCGATCTTTTACAAGCAACTATCCCGATTAATGGTAAGGTGGTGGAGTTTGTCGATTTACCGGGTATCTACGACCTCAATAGTTTCTCCGATGATGAGAAAGTTGTCACCTATTTTCTGGAAACATTTCAGATTGATTTAGTTTTAGTCATCCTCAATGCCGCACAAATCGATCGGCAAATTCGTCTCCCTTTACAACTCAAGGCGTTAGGATTACCATCAATTGTCCTATTAAATATGGCAGATGAAGCCCAACGCTACGGGATTGAAATTCAGACAGAGGAACTTTCCCAACGACTGGATTTGCCAGTGTTTCTCCTCAGTGCCAAACAGGGAAAGGGTTTGCACCGGGTACAAGAGGCGATCGCAAAAACTCTAGAAACTCAATCTCAATCTTACACTGTCAATAACCTCAAGGATTGTCTCTCAAATGCTGCCCCCATTACTTCAGAGATAATGACTGAAGTTTTACAAGGGCTAGTCACTTTCCCTTCCGATCTTAAACGATCGCTAACATCTCAACTAGATCGAATTTTACTAGATCCGATTGCGGGATTGCCTTTGTTTTTCCTGGGGATGTTTCTGGTATTCTACCTAATTTGGACAGTGGGATTGCCATCCCAAGATATCATGGGATTCATCACCCAATGGTTTCAGGATTATTTACTTAAACCAATAATTCACCCCCTACCTTCGGTAATTCAAGACTTCCTAATTAATGGGATATGGAATGGCGTTTCTACAGTTGCTTCCTTTTTACCCCTCATCTTCCTTTTCTTTGTGATGATGGCAATCTTGGAAGATAGCGGCTATCTATCCCGTTGCGCCTATTTAATGGATGGCTTGATGGCGAGATTGGGCTTAGATGGGCGGAGTTTTGTGATGCAGATTATGGGTTTCGGCTGCAATGTGCCTGCCTTGATGGGCACGAGAATTTTGCGATCGCGATCTTTGCGTCTCTTGACAATGCTAATTATACCCTTCTCAGTTTGTTCCGCCCGATTGCAGGTGTTTGTTTTTATTATCGCCGCTATCTTTCCAGGTATCTGGGGTGCGATCGCGCTATTCTCTCTTTATCTCCTCAGTTTTATGGTGGCGCTGATTGTCGCTCTCTTGCTGCGGGGTGTATTTAAAAATGACGAACCCTTTGTCTTAGAATTACCTCCTTACCGCTTTCCCACACTGCGGCATATTTTTGTCAGAAGTTGGGGCGAAGTCTGGCAATTTCTCAGCCGTGCTTCTGGCTTCATTCTCTTAGGTTGTATCGCCGTGTGGTTCCTCACTAATCTCCCACCGGGAACCACGGGATTAGCAACTATTGGCGGACAAATTGGGCAATTGCTTAGTCCAGTTATGGCACCAATTGGCATCGATCCTTATTTAACTCTAGCCTTAATTTTTGGCATAATTGCTAAAGAAGTGGTGGTGGGATCATTAGCTGTAATCTACGGATTAAATTCAACATTGATCGGTCAACACCTTGCTGTAACTGTGACACCGATACAGGCTTATAGTTTCTGTATTTTTTGTCTATTGTATCTCCCTTGCCTCACCACAACTGCCACATTATGGAATGAATCTAAATCCTGGCAATTTACCCTATTTTCAGCAGTATTTTCGCTAGTATTTGCTTGGGTAATGAGTTTTTTATTCTATCAGGGGGCGTTGTTTTTCTAATTGTTAGTCTTGAAGTATGGAATATAGGTGTTTTCAGTGGCAGGGAACAGAATCTTTTTTTTAACGCAAAGGTGCGCAAAGGTAATCGCAAAGGTGGCGCTTCGCTGGACTTCGTTATCGCAAAGATACAGTGCTTTTCGAGTGAGTGAGGTAGGTAGATCCCCGACTTTTTAGAGAAGTTGGGGATCTTTAAGAGTTTGTTGGGATTGATAAAATACTTGCCCGGGTGCTTCTTCTAGTTGGCGAATTGCGGCAGGAGCTTATGACGATTGTATCCCAGACTTAGTTTAGTTTTTATGGGATATTTTTTGGGGAAATTGGCATAATTTTTTCGTTTTAATCTAATTAGTTAACTGACAGCTATACTTGTTTTAGCTACTCCGGCAATATGAGGACTAACGATAGGAAATGAAATGGTAAATTCCTGATAATCAACTGATTGAAATCCCGCATTTTCTAAGGCAATCCAGGTGGTTCGATTGGGATGACAGTTATCAAACATGACTTTCCAGACAGGTTCGATGGTATCCTGAATTCGGCGATTCCAAGTACAACAATCTGCGGCGACGTGTTCTAAAAAAATGAAACTCCCACCGGGTTTGAGAATCCGTTTAATTTCTTGTAAAGTCTGTTCAATATTATTAACTGAACAGAGAACATGGGTGCTGACGACACTATCAATACTATGCGCTGGCATCGGTAATTGTTCAGAACTTCCTCTGTACAATGTTATCTGCTTAAGTCCCTGAAGATTTGCCTCTTGTTCGAGATACTGGTGCATAAAAGGATTTGGTTCAATACCAATCCAATCAATATCTTTTGGATAATAGGAAAAATTAGCTCCTGCCCCAGGTCCGATTTCTAATACTTTTCCTTGGAGAGAGCCTAACAGGGATTGTTTTAATTCTGCCATTGTCCCATAAATCGTGCCATTTTTTAGTGCGATTGCACTGCTATCGATGGAGTTAGCTTTCGACATTCCCCAAGCAAAGAGACGTTTTTGAATTTGAGATAAATTGGCAAATTTCATCATTTTTCCCCTTAACTCCACCCACTCATTCTCGCCATCGTTGCCGCTAGTAGTGGCAATAAAGCAAAACCTAATAATTCCCCTTTAATTAGCCGAGCTAGTATGTTGAATTTGGCAATTTCTAGCTGGGGTATTTGGTCTTTTTGGAAATCTTTAAACCAGAAGATAAAAGTAAAGGTTGGATAGAGAGAAAATAGACTAACTAGAATAAACAGCCCCATTTTAGCATAGAAAAAGGGATTGTTGAGATAGTAATCTGTTCCTTTGCCAAAATAGAGAACTCGCAATACCCCTGTAACTAGAATTGTCAAACCTGCTATCCCATAAGCAGCATCAGCAAAGGCAACTCTTTTGGCTTCGTCGAGAGTCATTTCTTGTTTTAAGTTGAAAAACTCTACTGTTAAGGATGCAAAAGCTAGCATGAAGCCTAAGTAATGGAAATAAGCTGTAATTGAACTTGCCCACATAATTTGCTGTTCTAACTATTGATAGTTTTAACCCCTCCCTCAGCCCCTCTCCAACAAGGAAAGAGGAGCAAGATTTTTGCCTCCTCTTTCCTTGAAAGTAGGATTATTTCATTGTCAGTTGAGAAATTGGGAGGAAGAAAGCCAAAAATTTGGCTCCCCCTTTTTTGCCTCCCCCTTCCCTGATAGGGAATGGGGCTGGGGGGTTAGGTTTTTCTCATTATTGTAACTGGTGCAGGTTATTAGTTAAACCCACCAAGGAGTTTCATTAGTGCGGGGGTCAATTTCCAGCCAAGGCGAAATCCAGATAGCATTATCTGTCACAGCAATATGAACTAATTTAAGTGGTAAAGGTGCAGGTCCACGTATAACTGAACCATCTGCACTATAACGGGAACCGTGACAGGGACATTGAAATTGTTGGTCATTTTCATTCCAAGGAAAAGTGCAACCTAAATGGGTGCAATTATCAACAATTCCCATATTATCCAGAGTCCCCTCCTGTTTCACGATTAAGTAAGTGGGTTCGCCAGCTAACCCAGCGACTAAGGCCCGAGTTCCCGCAGGTTGGGCTAAAATCTGGCTGGCTGGAATGGGATTCCCCAATATATCTTTGGCGAGAATAGCTCCTCCTTCGCCACTTTCGGCTGGTGGGATGAAATATTTGGCGACTGGGTAAAGTACAGCAGCAGCAGTAGAGGCGACGACACTACCAGTGAGAAAGTTTAGCAACTGACGGCGAGACAGCGAAGGATTTTCCAGGGGAAGGCTACGATTCATTGTTGATTTTCCTTAATTTCCGATCTGGGCGCGAATGTAAATATTTTTTTGTACTATATCAGTATATAGATTAATAACTATAAACGCAAGAAAAGTGTCTTGAAGGGAAAAAAGCCATGAATTGCCGAATCCTACAAGAAGAAAATTAGGAATTAATTATTACGAAAAACCCTCATTCTCCCCTGCTCCCCAATTTTTCAAGGGAAAATGAAACAACCCTGCTTCTGTCGGGGGGAACCTTTGTGGAAAGTCCCCCTTAATAAGGGGGATGGGAGGGGGTGACAAAGTGCTAAACCTGATTCAAACACATTCCAAACAGCGCATTGCTAAATCCGTAGTCAGAAAAATATGGTCTTTTCCCAACTCATCGACAAAGCCAATCTTTGTCAGTCCATCCATCACTGGTCCTTTAACTTCAGACATATAGAATTCAACCCCCATTGTCTTTAAGTCAACAATCAAACTCTTGAGGGTTTCCAAAGCACTACCATCAATCGAATTAACCGCACTACACACCAATAATAAATATTTTACCTCTGGGCGATCGCTAACTGCTTTGAGCAAATAATCCTCCAGATATTTCGTATTGACAAAGTAAAGACTAGCATCAACTCGAACTGCTAAAACATGAGGACAAGTCTTAACAGGATATCTGAGAACATTGCGAAAATGTTCCGTGTCTCCCAACCGCCCCACAACAGCGATATGGGGTTTGCTAGTGCGCCAGAGATGCAACAGAATTGACATCGCCGCACCTACCAAAATGCCTTTTTCTACGCTGGTGACTAAGACAGCCATAAAAGCCGTCATCCACGCGATCGCATCTGCTCGATTATAAGCCCACAAGCGTTTCAGCATCCTAAAATCTAGGAGATTGCTCACTGCCATGATAATAATTGCGGCTAAACTTGCTTGGGGGAGGAAGTAAAATAATGGGGTGAGAAAGATAACAGTAAGTGCAATAATTGATGCTGTAATAATGGAAGCTAAAGGAGTATTGGCATTAGCAGAAAAGTTGACACTGGATCTGCTTAACCCTCCCGTAACCGGATATCCACTAGTAAAAGCTGCACTAATATTCGCTGCCCCTAAAGCGATAAATTCTCGATCTGCATCAACTTGTTGTCGTCGTTTACTTGCCAAAAACTTACCAACAGAATAGGCTTCCATGAAACCGACAAAACTAATGGCAAAAGCCGCCGGAATTAATGTTGCGATCGCATGACTATCAATTACAGGGAAAGAAAAAGATGGTAAACCTTTGGGGATATCACCCACAACTTTTACACCAGCAACTCGATCCAAATGGAACAGCCAAACTAACAGGGAACTCCCAATGACAATGAGCAATGGCACGCCTTTTGTCAGGGGGATAATGACTAACTCTGGAAATCCTCGTTCCTTGAGTTGTTTGTCTAATAATTTTGGTAGGTAAACCAACAGGAAAATGCTAACGGCACCCAAAGTGCATGTTATCCAATTAATTCTATGAATTCCTTGGGCCAGATAATTTAATAACTGGAGGAAAGATTCTGTTTGAGGAATTTTTAATCCGAGGAGATGTTTTACCTGACTAAAACCAATTACGATCGCAGCCGCACTGATAAAACCAGAAATCACCGCTTGACTGAGGAAATTAACCAAAAACCCTAATCGCAAAATTCCCATTAAGATCTCAATTATCCCAATCATTAATGCTAGCAATAATGCTAATCCCAGATATTGAGAAGTATTGTTAGCAGCGAGGGGTGTAATGGCTGCGGCAACCATTAGCGAATCCAGTGCGACAGGGGCAACTGAAATCAGACGACTAGTACCGAGAAAAGCATAAACTATGGTGGGGAGAATACTAGCATATAGTCCAATTTCCGGAGGTAAACCTGCTAACAAAGCATAAGCCATGGCTTGGGGAATCAAGACAGTACCCACCACAATTCCCGCAGTTACATCTCCTGCTAGATACTCTGGTTGATAGTGCAAACCCCAATCCAGAATAGGCAAAAAGTGGCTCCAGCGATGGAACTGATTCGGTATTTGCGATCGCACCACCTGTGTTTTATGATTAAACATTTGATTCGCTCAAATTCATAGAGAATTCGCCTAACTATTGCTTCGATTCACTTGAGTACAATTTATAGGTAAGGGAACCAATAAGGAAGGCAACCATAAACAGAATTGGATTCCAAATACCCAACACCAAAGCGGTAATACCAGGCCCGGGGCAATATCCAGCAATTCCCCAACCTATACCGAAAATGGCAGCCCCAATAATCAGAGGTTTGTCAATATCTTTCTTGGTGGGCAACTGAAACTGATCGACTAATATGGGTTGAGAAAGACGCAGGACAAACCGAAAAGCAATTACTGTCACCGTCACAGCCCCACCCAAAACAAATAATAAGGTGGGATCCCAAACACCGCTAACATCCAAAAAACCCAAAACGCGATCGCGATTTATCATCTGCGATAGCCCCAATCCCAAACCAAACAACAATCCCGCTAATAACGCGATCGCATTTTCTTTCATCTTTTAAACACCTAAATGCAATACATGGCGGATCGTAAAAACAGTGAGAATCGCCGTAATCAGAAAAGTGACAACTGCAACTAGCGATCGCAAAGACAATCTACCTAACCCGCAAACACCATGACCGCTAGTACAACCACTACCCATTCTAGTGCCAAAACCAACCAGAAAACCGCCTAAAATCATCGCCCAAGGTGCAAATGTTGAGGTGGGAGTTGCTTGAGATGCTAGCCCATACTCGTAAATCGCGCCACCCAGTAACATTCCCAAAAGAAACAGCCAGCGCCAGACTTCCTTTTTGCTAAAAGAAATCGCACCGTTTACCATCCCACTGATACCAGCAATGCGACCATTGAATGCGAGGAGAAGGGTAGCACTAATACCAATCAGTACCCCACCAAATAAAGCAGTCAACCAGTTAAACTCTGTCATAATCTCAATTCTCAAATCTTCGCCATTGATTCTACCTCACCACATTTTTGATTAGCCGGGACAGCTTCAGCAATTTTATTGGGATTGGGCAGATTCAGATTATTCATTTGGGCAATAAAACTTTCCCGATTTTTCCCCACAAACCGAGGATTATATTGCTTTTCTTCCCCAATAGTCGAAACCATATACCCTCTATAGTCATGACCTGGATATACCAGCGTTTCATCCGATATCGTAAATAATTTTTGGGTAACGTGGTCGTACATTAAGCCGGGATTACCACTTTGGAAATCAGTCCGCCCGCAGCCTCTAATCAAGAGAGAATCTCCTGTTAGTACTCTATCCCCATTTACCAGGTAAGAGTTATGGCTGTCAGTATGCCCCAAAGTTGCGATCGCCTTTATTTCAATATCCCCCAGTTTGAAAATTTCCCCATCTTTCATCAAGCGGTTGGCACAAATAATCTTAGCATTTTCTGGCGCTATTCCCTCACAACCTGTTAGTTCCCGCAGCTTGCCCGTTCCCGTAATATGATCGGCATGAATATGAGTTTCTAAACAATAGCGCAGGGTTAGCCCTAATTCTTGAATCAACTTCAAATCCCGTTCTACTTGTTCGATGACTGGATCTACTAACACAGCTTCTTTTGTCTTTTCGTCTCCAATTAAATAAGTGTAAGTACTCGTTTCTTCATCATACAATTGGCGAAAGATCATATTTCTAGTTCCTTGTTAAAAAAATTTAAGCATAAGCACCTGCCGAAAGAGTTGCAGATACGCGCAGCCCATCCCCCAGATCGTTGACAGTCACATAGTTATATAGTAATATAAAATTTGTCCATTGACAAGATCGCACAGCCAAAATTTTGGCTCCAGTCAGGTGCGTTACTTAACCCACCTGACTAGAGATAGCCTAGGCTGTGTATGTATTGGTATCGCAACCTCCAGGGCGGTTAAGACATTCTAAATTCCTCAAACCCTTGAGTTTACAGCATTCTTCCTGAGCCAATAGCCCCTAGTGCAGCGCGGCAGAAGTTTCTCGCCAGTTTCATTGATACTGGTTTTTTCTCCC
>DOIX01000240.1 GCA_003511885.1 Cyanobacteria bacterium UBA11153 | reverse complement strand
CACTGTCAACTGTCAACTGTCCACTGTCAACTGTTTATTGTCAACTGTCAACTGTCAACTGTCAACTGTCCACTGTCCACTGTCCATTGTCAACTGTCCACTGTCCACTGTCCACTGTCCACTGTTAAAACTATGTCTCGTTCCCGTGCCTTAACCTACTACGTTTTTGCCCGTCTGCTCCTAGCCCCATTAATGCTATGGACAATTATTACCATCGTATTTCTCCTCCTCCGGGCTACTCCAGGAGATCCGATAGATGCGATTATTGGCAATCGCGCACCGGAAAGCGTCAAAGCAGAATATCGCGAACAATTAGGCTTAAATAAGCCATTAATAATCCAATATTTTACTTATCTGCTAAATTTATTACGTTTTGATTTAGGGACATCTATTACTAAACAAGGTCAAGATATTTGGGGATTAATTCAGCAGTATTTTCCCGCCACAGTAGAAGTTGCCGTTGGTAGTATATTGGTAGCCCTAATTGTCGGGATTGGGATTGGTATTCTTTCCTCATCTCGTCCCGGTACTATGTTAGATTTAGGAGGACGTTTATTTGGCATTATTACTTATGCTTTGCCCATATTTTGGGCGGGGATGATAATGCAGTTAATTTTTGCAGTACAGTTAGGTTGGTTTCCCACTGCGGGACGTTTTCCGGCTTCAGCCACACCTCCGGCTGCTATCACGGGACTTTACACGATTGATAGTCTTTTGAGTGGTAACTTGGGGCAGTTTTTTGAAAGTTTACATTATTTAACCTTGCCCTGTTTCACTTTAGGCATTCTACTGAGTGGGATTTTTGAGAGGATTGTGCGGGTGAATCTGAAACAAACCCTCAAAGCCGACTATGTGGAGGCAGCCCGGGCAAGAGGAATTCCTGAAAGTAGTATTATGTTTAATCATGCCCTGAAAAATGCTTTAATTCCAGTCATTACTGTAATGGGGCTGACTTTTGCTTCCCTTCTCGGTGGTGCAGTCTTGACAGAAGTGACTTTTTCTTGGCCTGGATTAGCCAATCAGCTCTATGCCGCAATTAACGATCGCGATTATCCCACAGTACAGGGTATCATGGTCTTTTTTGGCGCAATCGTGGTTTTTGCCAGTATTGCGATCGATATTATTAATGCTTTAATAGATCCGCGTATTCGGTACTGAGGGCATCTTAGCTTTTGTCAATTGTAGGTTTAATTTTGCCTAATTCTGTTGGGATTGGAACAAATGAAGGCATACTTCGTCTGTTTCATTTTAATCCTTAACTCACCCTTCATTGTATCTTCACTGGAAGGATTCACCATGAACAAAACTTATCAAATCCTCACCCTCACGGGATTGACCCTACTACTAACAGAAATCCCGTATACTATCAAAGCTGAATCAGCCCCCAATCACCCCGTGGTTGCCATTCCGGTGGAAAAACAACCTCTGAGTGCAGTGGAATTATATAACCAAGGGGTTGACAAATTAGAGGCAGGGGATTATGCCGGGGCAATATCTGACTTTAGCGATGCGATTAAACTTAATAATAACGATCCTGATGCTTATTATAATCGCGGCTATGCTTATCACAGTTTGGGAAATTATCGGGCAGCGATTTACGACTATACCCAAGCAATTAAGCTCAACCCCAACTTTGAGGAAGCTTACAGTAACCGAGGCTATGCCTATTTGGTGGACGAAAATTACCAAGGAGCGATCGCAGATTGTACCAAAGCCATTGAGCTAAATGCGCAGAATGATTCTGCTTATATTACCAGAGGCAAAGCTTACGATCAAATTAACGATCATCAAGCCGCCTTGGCAGATTATAAGATAGCAATTGAGATTAATCCCAAAAATCCCCTAGCTTACTACAATCAGGGTTTATCTCATAGCCTGATAGAAGATCATCAAGCCGCTTTACGCGATTACACCGAAGCGATTAAATTACAACCTACCTTAGCAGAAGCATTTTACAACAGAGGGATTACTAATTTCCAGCTCAAACGGAATGAAAATGCGCTTGCTGACTTACAGAAAGCGGCTGAACTTTTTCAACAACAAGGGAGAACAGACAGTTATCAGAGTGCTATGAATGCAATTAGAATGTTACGGCAATAAACAACTTCCTTAAAAGCGAAAACCCAATCAAGAATAAGCTCTAGAGCCGCTAAATTGATAAAATTTACCCCTTTTGAAATTAAACATACTAGAATGCAGGAGAGGGATTGCCACCTCTCTCTATCAATTCTCTGAAACTTGACTCTGTAACATGAAAAGAAAAGCAAGATCCTCTCTGTCGGAAACAAATAAGTCTTCAATTATCAACCCCACAACCCTAGCCATTTTGGCGGGTATCTTCATCTTGGGGGTGGGGGTTGGTATTGCCTTTAGTTCTACAGCAAGTCTCAATATAGAAAATGTGGCATCCCGTGAAGTGATCGATCGCAGCGCACCCAATCCAGATATCTGTATTCAGTACGGGGCAAGTGCTGTGGTTACAGATATGCGGGTTTTTATCACGCTCAACCCCTTCAATGTTTACGTCACCCAACCTAAAATGCGACCAGGGTGTGTATTGCGCCGGAATAACTGGGCAATTCTCGAACAACGGAAACTCATATCCTCCGATCAAGTGGGAGATTGCAAAAACCGAATGAACACCTTTGGCTTCACTGGCCCTTTGGAGGGTTCTCCCGATATTGACTGTATCTATCAAAATGATGCAGCAGGAAACTTCTTCCTCAACCAACCCGGCAGTGTCGGACCAAAACCTGAAACAAATAATTTCTGAGGTTGGTTATTGGTTATTGGTTATAGGAAAAACAACAAACAACATAAAATAAACAACAAACATCTAATAGTTTGGTTAACGCTGTTCCGCCATCTCCCGAATTAGAGATAAGCGATTGCTTAGGTAGTCGCTCAAGATATTCGTTTCCTCATGATTAAGGGCACGCTGTTGTTTGAATTGTTTGAGTAACCACTGGACTAAACTCGGATCGTCTAGCTTGAGGAGTAGATTACTCTGAGTCGTTTCAATCAAAGACCATAACTGACGCAGCATTGTGGGAGTCATACCATTATCCTTCTTTGGGTAAAAGCCCTTGCTAGGCAGGGGTATAGGGAATGTGGTCTTCCAGCAGAGGGTCGAGATCCCTTCGGAATCCGACTCACCTTAAGATTTCCTTAAGAATTGCTTTATTTTCTCTACCATAACCGATCTGGAGTCATCACACACAAGATTGTCGAATGATGATACAAGAATTACCAAAGGTTTAACAAAGCGTAATATTTGTTTATAAACAGAGATGGAGAATACCGGATTCGAACCGGTGACCTCTGCGGTGCGATCGCAGCGCTCTACCAACTGAGCTAATTCCCCGTCAGGTTCTCCACTATTGTAGCACCAACTACATCCTGTTCGCGATCGGTGCGCCTCTAATCCGTGATTTAGTGGACAAGATTTGTCCACTGTTTGGTGGATAGCACTACTCTGGGAATTCCGGCGGTGCAATGGACGCTTTCAGCTCTAGCCTCTCACCTCTTACCTCCTTTAGAGAAGTGACAATCCAGTTTTCCATTGAATGTAATCTAAAATCTTGTGGTAAGTATCGGAGTCTTTTTGATCGTTAAGCATAATGGGGATCGAGCTATCAGGCAACCAAAAGGTCAGCTTGCCATTGGGAGAGTGACAAAAACTACTAATCTGGTTGAGATCGATGAGATACTCATTACGTTCGTAAATAATACGAATCCACGATCCCGATAGAGAGTTAGTCGAAACTTGGTTGATGTAATCTTGCACTTCCTGATAACCTTTGGGGTCGTTTTGCTGATTGATAATCATCTGATGGGCACTGTTGGGCAACCAGAAGGTTATCTTCCCATGGGGTGCAGAAGCGAAGGCACCGATCCGATCTAGATCGATGACGTAATCGCTGCGCTCGTAATTAATTTTGATCCAGTATGGCACAAAGCATTCTTACTCAAGATCTGATGTTATCGGTTTAAAACATTTTTGAGTGGTTAGTCCTCAGACATAATACCACATTTCTGTTTCCTCTTCCCTCTGACCTGGAGAATTATACCAAATCCAAGTTAATTAGTCCCTTTATCGAAAAAAGCTCTCGAGCAGTGAGCTTTCTAGCAGAGGAGAAAAAAATGGCATAACGATAACGGGGGTTTCCACAGCAGATTTGGTATTAAGCTGCGGCGCATCTAA
>DOIX01000043.1:49616-80374 GCA_003511885.1 Cyanobacteria bacterium UBA11153 | reverse complement strand
AGCCCCTAGCCCCTAGTCCCTATTCCAGGTCAAAAACTGGCATAAGCTGAAGGAGTCCCAGCCCTAATTCCTTAGTTGAGATCGATCGCGCTTCAAACATCGCCATCATGTCATTAGGCTGGGGATTGCCGCGAGATGCTCCCGTCAGCCCCTTGGCAACGATTAAGGCGCAATATCCCTTGTTCTTTTTACAGCGTTGATCCCACTTCTTGCGAGCTGCAATATGGGTAGGATCTGCTTCCGGAAACTCCCCGAATAAATACAAACTACTATCTTCAGTTTGGAGAATACCCAAATCGTAGCGATCGCCAATTGAGGGATCTTCTCCTGGATTAAAGCCAATACATTTAATCCCACCTGCTATTTTGAGCTGTTCGATTAGAGATTTAGCTTTAGGGCGAGTGGTTTGAATCAAGACTACTGGCAACCCTTCTCCAGTTGCTTGAACATCTATAGACTGATAGAAATCAACGCCGGATCTTAAGGATTCCACCATTTCCCAAGTAATCATCCCCAAACTAAGGAAAGCATCTTTTGGCACCAAGTCATCTCGTAACGGCGGTGACATTTCCTCAAAATCATCTTCATCCTCATCCTCATCATCTAGATCCTCTTGTTCTGCCATTTCCACCATCTCCAATAACTCTGCGGACAATTCTGGCAGGGTGGTGACTTTCACGGATATGGTGGATTTAGACTCTGGTTCCAATCGATCTGATTTAACCGATACTGTGGGTTTTAACTCTGGTTCCAAAGGAACTGGGATGCGGTAACGTTTGCTAATATCTGGGAGAGTATCATCTGCCAACTGTCGGTAACAAGTGCGGAAAAACCGATGCAAACTCTCCAGAGCAATGTAAATAACCAGGGCTTCTTCTTCATACAGAAAAGGTCGCATTCCTTCAAGAGGATGGACAGTTCCAAAGTTAGGTGCGATCGCAGAAATTGGGAGATCCGCCAAATCCATGTCCTCGGAGTCTGAATCCACGCGATCTGAATTTTCATCTGCCCTGCCATAAGTGATAAACAAGCAATCTTGTGCTAAAAATGCTTGTTCCATCGCCGCCAATGATTCCTGCGCCAAGACTGATGCCCGAAACCGCTTGAGGGAATCAATAGAGCGATATAGGAGTACTCCATACTCCATCCCCAGCATTCCCATCACTGAGACATAGAGTGTTTCTGTATCCCATCTATTTAATTCAATCGCAAGAATCTGATGATCCGCGAGGGACTCCCAAGGTTCAATCTGCCAAATATCATAAGCTTTGGCAATCAGAATATCGGCATACTGGGGAGGAAGTTTAGGCTGTCTGAGAAGCGCCACCTCCTCAAACCCTCGAAACAACTCATCAATTAGAGGCAACTCTGGAACGTAATCAATCGTAATTTCCAACTCTTGCAGGACTCCCCGCAAGAAAAACTGAAGTTCTCGATCTCTAACCACAATTTTGGCAGGTCGTGCTGGCCTCGCCGGACTTTGGGGATGTTCCATGGAGCGCAAAAGGGTACGAACCGTGGCTTCAGGTCCCATTTCTTGTGGTACGACATCCATCGCCCGCACGATTCCTTCTGAACCATCCACCCACAGGATACATTCGCTACTCCCATCAGAATCCTCCTCATCCTCCCCAAAGCCTAACAGAGGACGGCGATCGCCTTCCCAGACACTAGGAATCTGTTGTAGTTTTTTGAGCCGACGACAAGTATTGCGATTCAGAGCTGACATAGAATAGGTGGCGAAAGAGTGGAAAAATTATTGGCTGGTCGAGCGATGACGCTTGATCGAATACTCCCATTAAACCTCATTAGCTTCCAGGCTGCTCTTTCTTTTCCCCGTTATGACTATGATAAGAAAATCTAGGTAGTTTGGGAAACTGCATCTTGGAACGAGCCAGGTAAACTGGATCTGTGAGTGGGGAGAGAGCTTCCCTGACGGTAGAGTACGACGGGCAAGGTCGGAATTAACGCCTGCGGACAAGTTGGGAGTGACTCCCTTGGTAGAAGCAGGAAGCAAACGTCAAAGTCAGCGAGTTAAAAAACTACGCGCATTTTGAGTAAGTTTTGTGTTGCACTAAGCATCTTATTCAGGAAATAGGAGTTAACAGCTATCTATGACACAAGCAACTGAAACTAAACAAAGAGGAATCCAACTGACGGAACAAGCTCTTCAGCATATTTTGGCACTGCGGAACCAACAAGGAAAAGATCTCTTTTTAAGGGTTGGTGTCCGTCAAGGGGGTTGTTCTGGTATGTCTTATATGATGGATTTTGAGGAACCTTCTCAAGTGCGGGATAATGATGAAATCTTTGACTATGATGGTTTCAAAATTATTTGCGATCCTAAAAGCTTACTGTATCTCTACGGTTTAGTCCTGGATTACAGCAATGCTATGATTGGCGGTGGTTTTCAATTTACTAACCCTAATGCTAGTCAAAGTTGTGGCTGTGGTAAGTCTTTTAGTGTCTAATTTGACGAAAATGGCTCATGGCTAATTACCAAGGGAATAGGGAGAAACTCATTGCTCAAAACTTCCCATTCCCTATTCCCTATTCCCTATTCCTTACTCCCTAGTTTGATATGATTGATTCTGCTGCTTCTCTTTTCGATACAGGACTGGAACGCTATAAAGCTGGTGAAGGACCGGATACACTAATTCCGGTGTTTCAAGAAATTTGCGATCGCTCCCCGAAAATTGCTGCTGCCTGGAGTTGTTTGGCATGGCTCTATTTGCTGGATAATCAAGCAGAGCGAGCCTATAAAGTAGCGCAGAAGGGCGTTAAGTTGGATCCTACTGCTCCACAAGGACGGGTAAATTTGGTCCTGGCGATGTTGGAAACTCGTCAAACTGGTGTCCGCAAACATATTGATATTATTAAACAAATGATGTCGATGGAACGGGAAATTAAAGATGAGTTGACGGAAAGTATTGAGGATGGATTGAGAAGAAAACCTGATTGGGAGAGTTTAAAGAAGGTGAAGAATTATCTGATTTGATGGATTGAAAATATTCCCATCTAAATAAAGCCAACGAATTATGCACATTATTTCCCGGAAAACACTACGTCAGTTTTGGCAAAGATATCCTGACAGTGAGGCGGCGCTGATTCGTTGGTTTAAACTGATGAACTCTGTAGAATTTAATAATTTTGACGAGTTACGCTCTGTTTTTCCTATCGTGGAAAGGAGGTTGACAATTCTTAGTCTTTTGATTTGTAGCGCGATCGCATTTTTATCTCGTAAGCTCCTAGTAAGGCAATAGCCAGGAAAAGGGGCAGGAAGTAGTAAACGCATCGGTAGGCGAGTAAAGAGCCAAAAACGGCTGCTCCTGAAATGTAAGGGGAGAGGAAAAATAGAACAATTGTTTCAAATACGCCCAACCCTCCAGGTACATTACTAATTACACCTGCGCCCATACCTAATAAGTAGATGCTCAAAAATTTAAAATAGGATAAGTCAGCGGTTGAGGGGAGAAGGGTGTAGATAACGCTAGCTGCTAAAGCCCATTCCACGCAAGACACTAAAATCAGGAGAAAGGCTAACCTAAAAGAGGGAAAACGAAATTCGCGATCGCGGAATTTGACAGGTTTCCGGATTAAAATACTACTGAGCAAGTAGGCAACGGTTACAATTAGGAAAATAAAACCGATGGGACGTACTGAAAGCCATGGTAAATTGAGTAGAGGGGGAATTTCTAAAGGTGCGACAATAAACATTATCCCTCCTAAAGCAAAAAGTCCCAAACAGAAACTCAAATTGACAAAAGCAATCACAACTGCGATCGCAATTGTCGGTACTCCCCAAACCGAGTAAAATCGATAATGAATAGCGCTGCTCGTCAAGAAAGCCAAGCCGATGGAATTGCTAAAGGCATTACTAATAAAATTGGCAAATACAATTCTGCGTAAGCTGAGGCGATGATTGACATAGTGCAAAGCTAGCATATCATAGCCACTTAGCGCTAGATAACCTAATCCAGTTAACCCCATTGCCCAAAGCAATTGGCTCTTGGGTATGGCTTTGAAACTATTTAGTATATCTTGGTAGCTATATTGTCGCAGTTCGTGCGCGATCGCAAAAACTGAGAAACCAAGTAGCAGTAAGCCAAATAATGAACTGAAGTTATGAAGGAGCTTTTTTCCCATATATGGAGTGAGGAGTGGGGAGTGGGGAGTGAAACAAAAGAATCTAAAATATACCATGAATATTTTTTAGATTCTACTGTTACCCAGAGCGTGACTAATTACTAAGTTAGTTTTCTCTTGTCAATCCTTAATAATTGTCCAATTATTTGCATGATAAATTATACCGTATATTGAATCATTTTATTTAGTTGTTAAAAGCATTGGCAGGGAGAAATCCTCTCCAGTATGCCTTGGGTGATTTCAATAACTTTAACTTATCACTCTTGTTTATGGCAGAGCCGACATTCGCAATCCCGTCAGGATTGATGACATATCTTTAAGGCTAGCGGAAAAACTGGCAATTTCGCCCATTGGTTGTCATGCTTCTATTTCCGCATCTTGCCTGTTGGGTGTTTGACAATTGGGAAAAATTTTCTCTGAAGTACCTAAAATTATAGAGCTGGTATTTTTACATAGATAGGATCTTTATAGACCAGGTATTTTTACCAAAAATATTACGACATACCCAGTTCTGGATTTTAAGATAGTATTCCTTTCATCTTCCGTAAAATGACATAATGTTTCGGATAAATTTATTGTACCAAAGTAGTATTTTGGTTTTAATCAATAGATATCATAATGATGATTTAGTTCCTGTAAATAAAGAAAATATTTTTTGGGCAATCGACTTATATTTCTTTCCTAGAAATGATTTCAGGTTTTTATTGAGTTTAAAAACTATTCTTGTTTAGTACTATTTTAAAATAGAAATACATGAAAATAAATCTAATACATTTATGCTTGTTTTTGTATTTCAATAAAATTGACAAAATGTTAAATGCTTGGGATTTTTACTAAGTGTATTTACTGATAAATATCCAAATATAAAGTCAACTTTAAAAATCCGTGTATTTACCGATGAATATTATTGTTTTTCTAGAATATCCTGATATCAGGTAAGAAAAAAAAGTTAACGTTCTCTTGAGGAAAGACAAATGAATTTCAAGTCTAAAGTTTTGGTTTCTGTTATTACCATTGCTGCTAGCGGTTTAGGTTTTGCTTCTAATGCTTTTGCTGGTATAGGTGTTGGTGGTGTTGCTGGTTCAGCCTCCTTCGATGTAGATGCTACTGGGAATGTAACTGATGTAGCCGTATCTGCTGCGGTTGGTAAGGATACAGCCTACGCTGGTGCAGTTAACCAAACTGGTGCTGCGGCTACCTCACTAGAAGCCTTTGCTGCTGGTACAGGTGGTGTTATCACCATGGATGCAACTAAGCAGGTTTACATCAGCAATATTGCTGAAGATAGTGCAAGAGCTACTGCACAAGGTAACAGCATGACTATTGATACATTCAACATCAATGCAGACGGAACCAGCCCAGTTGTTGACGCAAAATAATCCTTTATTCACGACTTAGCTGACTGGGTGAAAATAGGTAGGCGAAACAAATAGACTACCTATTTTTACCCTTATTTTTTATCAAAATTATTGGCTATTCAAATAATTAAATCATTTTAGATAGTCATGAAAATTTGGAATTTAATTTTATCATTATTTATTATTTTAGGATCTAATAGTTTTGCTAAAATTTCCACAGTTAGCGCTCAAATCATCACAGGAAATTCCCCATCAAGCCAGCTAAAAGAGGAAGATCTATCTGGAAAGATAGGGTCAAGACCGATTAATGAGGATCTGACGAATAGACAAGAATACCCAGGAAATTCTAGTTTAACCACTTATAATCGTTTTTCATCTCAACCTTTACCCCAGGCTATACCCAATCATATCATACCAGATTGTGAATTGCCAGAACCAGAGGGAGAAACATTTACCAATGTCGCCGATTTAGAAACTAATCTAAACCCTAATACCCAAGCATTATCATCTAATAAAGATCCTACTTGTGTGGCAAGAGAAGATGGCGACAATACTCTACCTAATTATCCACTAGTTTCCCAACTTAATCAACCCGGAAATTCAGGAGAAGCAAGAGGTAACAACCAGGAACTAGCAGTCAACTTTAATTATATTAGCCCACCTAAAATTATTTCAGATCAAAAACTTCACCCTTTCATAACTACTATTGCTCTCAATGGTAGAATGATTAATCATTTAACTCAACAACAAATTAATAGCTACTCCTTGGGAGAGAATCCCGATCGCAATTATAGTATTAATGCGACCTACAGAATTAGTTCTCAGGTTGAGCAAAGTTTATCTAAAGATAATATTTTTACCTCCGATCAAAGAGGCAGTTATTTACAACTGCAAACAGTGAGAACTGAAAATGAGGTAAAACTAACTCAAGCTAATCCTGAAACTATGCAGGGAATGACCATGCAAATGACCTTCACTGGTTCCTGCTTAGGTAACACTAATCGGGTAACAGTACCCAACTCTCAATGTACTTTTACCCCAAGTTTAGTGACGGATCGCAATGCTATTGATCCGCAATTTTTAGTACCAACTCGTATTGAACAGTTGGGTAATATGGGTAGTCCGGTATCTCCAGAGACTGTAGCAATTTTAGCTAAACCTGGCTTTCAAAATGTTGGTGCTAATGGGCAAGTTGTTGGGTTAGATTTATATTTTCCTAATCTCGGTTCTATCCCTGGTAACAGTGAAACTAATCAATCGACAATTACTAGGACTGAAGATAGCCAGAGGGATTATCTGTTAAGTTTTTCGAGAGTAAGGCAAATCCTGAAAGCGAATGATACACAAGCTGTTATTGGTCGGACAATTCGCGGTACTGGTTTACTTTTAAACGATGGTAATACCTTACTCAATACTGCGGTAGCGCTAGCTAGCGAATTTCTCCCTGATGCGAATCCTCAATTAGAGGGTAGTACTAATCCAGTTAATACTAATATTAACCGTAACTTATTTAATGCTGCCAATAATACTTGGTTGCCAGGAAATAGCTGGACGGTTTATCAAGCAGGTATCGGTATGGCTAACCATGCTCAACCTACTACAGAGGGTAAAAATACTTTACCCTCTGCTCGTTTTAACAATATCTGGATTGGGTTTTCGCCAGTTATTGAGCGATCGCGTTCCCTGGAATTTGCCTATCAACCAACTGGTCCGGAACAGCCTTTAATACTAGCTGGTGGTGAGGGAGGTCAAAATGAAAATCTTGGTTTTGTTTCTAATACGAACGGTGTAGAAACTAATTCAAATAGCTTAAGAAACTTTTATACTCAAATTTATTTAAGCTTTTTCACTCGTAATGTCAATTTTTTAATCACTGATAAAATAACTGAAGAGACTAGCTACTATCCCCATATTAGTTTAAGTGGTAATATTACGAATACGAATCAAGTTTTCCGGTATTATGGTGGGATCGTTGCCTCATCACCTATGAAAGCATATATAGGAGGTGATTACACTCGTAGTGCTAACAACTGGACATTTAATATTAGTGGTGTCGGCTACCTCAACCCTGACCGAGATTACTACAGCCGCGTCCAGGGTAATCTTTCCCATCGCTTGGATATTAGTAACAATTCTAATATTATTTTATTTACTGGTTTTCGTTATTCTTTTGTCCAAAATACTGACCCACTGAATAAGCCAAGTGATAACTTTTTTTCTGTGGGTGCTAGAGCTAACTTAGGTGATTTCTCTCTTGGATTAACACAATATTTTGATAGTATTTTACCTAATTCAATTAACACTGCTTTAGGAATAGATGCTTCGCTTCGATTAGGTTTACAAGGCAGAATTAGTGCTTATTTATCTCCTACTAATAGTCAGTTAAGCTACGGACTTACTGCCGAATATAAATTTAGTCAGGATCGGAATAGTCCTTTACTTATTGTAGGGTGGAGTAGAGATGTATACGATTATGGTCTAGATCCCTTTGGCAATCAATTGGATCTCAAAAACGATACTTTTAGTATTCTCTTTAGGCTAGGTTCTTTATCTCGATAATATCCTGTCCATTTGCCCAACTATTTGAGTATTTTTTCAATTTATTTTTCCTAATTTTACCAATCCGTATTTGAACTGTTTCCCTACATAAATCAATGAATCAGCTACGTGTTTTTGGTCATAATTCCAGCCCTAATTAGCTCCAGACAAACCGTGACCACCTGGAAAGATATAAAATACATTTTGTATTCCCAATTGATTTAAAGTTTGATGGAATTTTCTAGTAAAATTAATAAATTCTTGGGTCATCAAGTCATCTTTACCAGCATCAAGGTAAATCCGCAAAGACTGGCGCTGTGTTAGTGATAGCTTTTTGACAATCTCTTGAGGGCTATTTTCAGCTCCGCTTTCATCTGTAAAATAACCAATGTGGCTAAAGAAAATATTGAAGTTATCCAAGTGACGTAATCCAATATTGAAAGCGCCCCAACCTCCAGAAGATAAGCCACCCATTGCCCAAAACTAAGGCGATTTTAATGTTCGATAACGGGATTTTACAAGATTGGGAAGCTCAGATCCGATGAGAGTACCAACATTACCATAAAGTCCATCATAATAATCAGGGTCTCATAAAGGACTCGAACCTCGTTTATTGTTACCATCAGGGGTAATTATAATTGATGGGGGTAGTTTTCCACTTCGATAGAGTCCATCGACTACGGGTAATATACCAATTTTGTCCACCCAAGCACGAGCATTATCATGCCCTCCATGGAGTAAGAAAATTACAGGATGGCGTTTTTTGGGGTTTTGATTGTAGTCTGGAGGAAGGATTAGACCATATTGTCGGACTTCCCCCATCGCCTTGCTGTGAAAAGTTTTCACTAAAGGTAAGTCGGCTATCTCCAACCTTGGTTGTAGGGGCATCTAGCTGAGGGGCACCGAGAATAAAAACACATACCAGTAACCAGCCCCGGCTAAAAGCGTGACTATCCCGATAGTTGCGATAGCCCAAAACTTGTTAGCCTTCATCATTTGCCTCCTTTGATTATCCACCTTAATGCCATTGTTCTGTCACATCGATGTCATACAAAACAATTAAATTCATATAAGGGGTTTAATCTGAGATGCAAAATTGATGTTTTGGCTTTATCCTTAATTAATATCTAGCACAAGTTCTACCGATTTACCTCTGCTCATCTGATGAAATTAACAGATAAACTGCCCCGTTGGTTAGTGATGGGATTCTTATACCCTTTACTTTTTTTGAATGGGTGGCTATTCGTCCTAGCTTTTGAGTATTTTAAATCGCCCATCACTATTTTTATTACAGCTAATTTATTGGCATTTGTTTTGGATTACCCCGTTAAATTTTTCAATCGGTGTGGCATGAGGCGTAATTTCGCTATCTTCTTGGTTTTTTTAATTACTTTTTTAGTTTTAACTATATTGGCAATCACAATTGTCCCAGTCTTAATCAAACAATTAACGGATCTAACTGAATTTTTACCAAGTTGGATCGAGTCAGGTAGGCAACAACTTACTTACTTGAATGAATGGGCGCTTGTCCGTAAATTACCAATAGATATTAGTGGTTTAACGACCCAAATTGCCGATAGAATTGCTCAACAATTGCAAACTCTAATTGGGGAGGTTGTTCATTGGGTAGTGGGTACGGTTGGTAGTGTTTTGAATCTTGTTCTAACTTTGGTTTTAACTTTCTATTTAGTCCTCCATTCTGAGAAAGTATGGGACGGAATTTTTCAGTGGATACCATCCACCTATTCTTCTACGCTAAGAGAAGCGCTACGGCAAAACTTTCATAATTATTTTGTGGGACAAGCTACGCTAGCCTCAGTCATGGGAATCTCGATGACAGTGGCATTTTTAATTTTACAGGTTCCTTTTGGTTTGTTGTTTGGTTTGGGAGTGGGCATCATGACTTTAATTCCCTTTGGCTGCGCTTTGAGTATTGCCATTCTTAGCTTCCTGACAGCGCTCAAAAGTATCTGGCTTGGGGTGAGAGTCGTGATTGTTGCTACTATTATTGAACAGGCAATCGAAAATGGAGTTGCACCTCGCCTTTTGGGGGGCTTTACTGGACTCAATCCTGTCTGGGTGTTATTTTCTCTGATAGTGGGAGCGCATTTGGCTGGATTGCTGGGCTTGATAGTCGCTGTGCCTTTGGCTAGCTGTATTAAGAGTTTTTTTTCTATTTTGCTGGAAAAGGGAAGTGGAACAGCGGATATAATGATAGGGAATGGGGAATAGGGAGAATTTTCAAAAAAAAACAACCAACAACCAACAACCAACAACTAACAACCAACAACTAACAACTAACAACTAACAACTAACAATATTATGGATCGTCGAGAATTTTTAACGTGGATGGGTGTGGGTGGAATTGCTACTTATTTGCCAGTGGCACTGGTAGCTTGTTCGCCGAAAGAGCCGAAAACAGAATCTCCATCTCATCCTGTTAATTCTGCTGGGTTTAAATCAGTTGGAAAAGTAGCAGATTTAGATAAAAATGGTCAAATCTTAGATAAGGAATTTCCTGGGGGTGCGGTACTAGTTGTCCGGAATCAGGATTCCCAAGGTGCGATCGCGGCTGTTAATCCTAGTTGCCCTCATGCAGGCTGTATTGTAGCATGGAAGGCGGAGCAAAAGGAGTTTGTTTGTCCCTGTCATGATTCTAAATTTGCTATTGATGGTAAAGTCGTGCAAGGACCTGCTAAAAAACCCTTACCAATATATGAGGCAAAGTTGGAGGGAGACTCGATTCTGGTAAAAGGAAGCAAAATTTAAAGATATAGCAGTTGACAGTTGACATCTGACAGTTGACAATTGAAACTTGACAGTTGTTGACTGTTATCAGGGATTAGCTCATGGTGATGATACGACGGATTATTACTGGATTATTTATCTATAGTGTAGCTGCTATTCTATTAAATTTAGTAGGAAGAACAGCGACAAAACCACAAACGGCTCAACTGATAAATTGGCAAAATGCGGCCTTATTTACTTTGCCTAAACCAGATCCGGTGGCTGAAGCAGTAATGCACCAATACTTGAAAATTTGGCAAACAACAGGGGGAATACCAGCTAATCAAGGTATCTGGATCCAAACTTCATCAGGATTAAATTTACTAGCGGAAAATCAGGGAACAGTTGCCCTGCCTGCGGCTTCTCTTACTAAAATTGCTACAAGTTTAGCTTCCTTAAATAAATGGGGACCAGATTATCAGTTTGAAACAATAATTAGTGCGACAGGAGCGATAAATAATGGAGTATTGCAGGGAGATTTGGTAATTATAGGAAGTGGCGATCCTTTATTTGTTTGGGAAGAAGGAATCGCTGTAGGGAATAGTCTCAGTCAGTTAGGAATTCGCCAAGTGACTGGTAGCTTAATTATAGTAGGCGATTTCTATATGAATTTCCAAAAGAATCCGGCGATGGCTGGTGCATTTTTTAGACAAGGGATTAATGCTAAAACTTGGTCGCGAGGGTTTACTTTTAAACATGCGACAATGGCAAAAGGAACCCCCAAACCTCAAATTGCGATCGCAGGTACGGTAAAATTAGCCTCAACTCCTCCTCCTAATGCCTATTTCTTATTACGCCACCAATCCCCGCGCATGACGCAAATTTTGCGGGAAATGAATATTCACAGTAGCAATGATATGGCTGAGATGTTGGGAAAATCTCTCGGTGGCGCATCGGTGGTAGTTGAAGAAGTAATTAAATCTACTGGTATTTCTCCTACAGAAATTCAACTAATTAATACCTCCGGCTTAGGTATGGAAAATAAAATTTCTCCCCATGCCGCTACGACTATGTTAATTGCCATTAACAAATATTTAGAGCCATTTCAACTAAATATTGCCGATGTTTTTCCTCTATCGGGAAGAGATAAAAATGGCACGATGCACGGGAGAAAAATGCCACTAGGCACAGCCATGAAAACTGGAACCCTGCGCGAGGTAAGCGCTTTAGCCGGAGCGATACCAACTCGCGATCGCGGTTTGGTTTGGTTTGCCATTATTAATCGCGGTAATGATATTCCCAAGTTTCGCGCCCAGCAAGATGAAATTTTAAGCAAATTAACTCAACAATGGGGTAATTTACCTACTTTTAATCCTGATATCAGTCAACCCGCCGGGATTCTCGGCGACTCAGAAAGAATTCAGCAATAAATAGGGATTAATTTTAAACTTGCTGAAAAAAAGGCTATTTTTGACTTATCCTTATTTTAAGATCAAATCTCTTAGGTAAGAAATCGATCTTACGATCCCAATTTTGGTAATTATCATGAAAAAAGTCAAGGGAAAACACCGTTGGCAAGCGCGAAGCGCGAAGCGCATACACCTCTCCTCCTCTCCTCCGAACTCTGAACTCAGGTCATTTGAGTGGGCGTGGGGTAGTGACAGAATTACCAGAGCCAATTCGTATCATTATTGACTGACTAATCCCAGGGCTTCTAAAGTCATAACACCTACCACACCATCAACACCAATTCCAGCTTGGTTTTGAAAAGCCTTAACTGCCGCCGTAGTATTTGAGCCAAAAATCCCATCAACTGCGATCGCAAAACCACGAGCCTTTAAAGCTTCTTGCAAACGCTTAACTTGTTCGCCTTTTGCACCTTCCCTCATCGTATCAAATTTAATATTAATAGAATCGTTACTATCAGGATTTTTAGTCGAATAACCAGTTGCTATGTTCGATCCAGAAACGTAAGTTTTTGCAAATCCTGTTACTGGTGTTTTCATTAATCTTGCTCTAGTTGCTGGTCCCCAGCTCCCATCTTCTGCTATTTTATCTTCAGGATTATTGAGATTCCATAATGACTGAAAAGCTTTGACAGATAGGGAACGAATGTCAATAGTACCGCTGCCTCGATAATCAAAATGTACCGCATCAAAAGATCCAATCCAATCCCATCCTTCACTTTCTAAATAAGATCGCCATCCTCCATAATCTTCGATGTCAATTGCCAGTGCCCCATTATGATTGCTTTTCCCCACATCGGCAGCGGCGGGAATACCACACCTACCATTTTCAAAGTGATTTCGCAATACAAACTGTTGAGCAATAGTTCGGTAAGCTGAGTTAATCTGAAGTTTAACGCCTCGTTTGGCTACTGCCCGCTGCAATGCTTTCGCTGCCGCAGTTTGCAGCGAGTCATGTGCCCCAGGTCCCAAGACAATTAAGCTATTGTCAAAACCAGATAAGACACCTGGTTGCAAACGATTCATCTCGGCAATCAATTGCAAATCCAATTCTCGTACTCCAGCAGTAGAGCAATCTCGATAATCAGCGATCGTTGTCATTTTTCTCCGGGATTTTTCCTAAATAAGAGTCTATAATTATCATAACAGTTTACACCTCACCAAACATAGAAAGTTATGGTACAGCAACTTTCTCCTCTAACCACTCCAGAAACTCCAACAATTACAGAAACTCCAACCACTCCAGAAATCATCTATCCTGACAGTGACGGACAACCCATTGCAGATAATACCGAACAGTATAAATGGATTGTACTAATCAAAGAAAACTTATAAATTTTATTTGCTCCTGTGGCTGATGTATTCATCGCAGGAGATTTACTATGGTATCCTGTCGAAGGTAATAATAAAATTCGGCAAGCCCCAGACGTAATAGTAGCATTGGGACGACCCAAAGGAAAACGGGGATCTTACAAACAATGGCTGGAAGAGAATATCGCCCCACAAGTGGTATTTGAAATTCTCTCTCCTGGCAACCGCCATCTGGAAATGTTTAAAAAACTGTTGTTTTATCAACGGTATGGTGTCCAGGAATATTACATTTACGATCCAGACAGGATTGAATTAACAGGTTTTGTCCGTTCCGGAGAATGGTTAGAACCAATTGAGGAACTTAATGGTTGGGTAAGCCCTCTGTTAGGAATCAGGTTTGAATTAACAGAAAACAACCTGGAAATTTATCGTTCAGATGGGAGAAAATTTCCCTTCGCTGTACCTTAGTTAGTAGTCCAGTATGTTAAGGATGGATGTAGAATTAGCCCAAGAATTAAAATCCGTTCCTGATTAGCAAGAACGGATCCGGCTAGCGTTGCCTGAATTAATAAAAAACTGGAAGGCAGACTTTAGTCTGCAAAGCGCTTTCATCCCTCGTCTAAAGACACAGGGCTTTCAGCGACTCTCTTTGTAAGGTTTAGACTTGACGCTAAATCCACCTGGCAGATGGAGGATGAAGTTAACTTATCAAATTAATCCAAGGAAGGTCCAGCTTGCTTAATTTCCTGAGAAACATTGTTAAACTGCTGGAAGTTTGCCACAAACTTCTTGGCTAGAGCCTGAGCTTGTTGTTCATAAGCCTCTGAATCGCTCCAAGTCTTCCGAGGATCTAAAATGTCACTATCTACTCCAGGAACTGCTTCCGGGACTAAGATTTTGAAGATAGGATCGGGATAGAATCGCACCCGATTTAACTCACCATTAAGCGCTGCTGCTACCATCGCCCGACTGTCTTGAATCGCAATCCGTTTCCCCACACCGTAAGAACCGCCTGTCCAACCAGTATTGACTAAATAGACATCAACGTTGTGCTTAACTAGCCTTTCATACAACATCTCACCATAGACATCTGCACAGAGGGGTAAGAAAGGTTTACCAAAACAGCAAGAGAAAGTTGCTTGCGGCTCAGTAATTCCTCTTTCTGTACCTGCAAGTTTACTGGTGTAGCCAGATATAAAGTGATAGATTGCTTGACTATTGGTCAGTTTGGCAATCGGTGGCAAGACTCCAAAAGCATCTGCTGTTAAGAAAATAACCGTTTTCGGATGACTGCCAATACCAGGGATCGCGCAATTGGGGATATATTCCACCGGATAGGCAACCCTGGTATTCTGAGTTAAACTTTCATCATCATAATCTGGCTCTCGCGTTTCTTCATCCAGAATCACGTTTTCTAGCACTGCTCCAAAGTGAATCGCTTCCCAGATTTGCGGTTCGTTTTCGTGGGAGAGGTGCAGCGTTTTCGCATAACATCCTCCTTCAAAATTGAATACGCCACGATCTGACCAACCATGTTCATCATCCCCAATTAAATGACGGGTGGTGTCAGCAGATAAGCTAGTTTTCCCAGTACCAGAAAGTCCAAAAAATAAAGCTGTGTTACCATCATCATCCATATTGGCAGCACAGTGCATGGGCAAAACGCCCTGCTTAGTCATCAGGTAGTTCATGAAGGAGAAGGCAGATTTTTTGATTTCACCTGCATAATGAGAACCACCAATTAAGACGATCCTTTTCTCAAAACTGATGACAATAAAAGCTTCACTGTTGATGCCATCTAAGTCTGGATCGCCCTGTAAACCAGGAACAGCGATAATTGTTAATTCCGGCTCATGTGTTTGTAGTTCTTCTTCTGTTGGTCGGATGAATATTTGATGGGCAAATAAATTTTGGCAAGCTAGCTGATTAATTACTCTGACACTAAGGCGGTATTGAGGATCGGCTCCCACATAACCGTCAAAGATAAACAAGTCTCTACCCTGTACATAAGCCAGCATCCGCCTGTAAAGTTGGTCAAATTTCTCCTGTGTCAGGGGTACATTAACCCGATTCCAATCCACTTCATCATGGATGCTTGGTTCATCCACAATAAATTTATCACTAGGTGAACGTCCAGTATATTTGCCAGTTTTGACACAAAGCGCACCATTATCTGCGAAAACACCTTCTCCACGAGCTACCGCTTTTTCAATGAGCTGAGGGACTGACAGATTATGATACACCATCCCTAGGTTTTTCATACCCAAAGACCCCAGGGTGTAACTATGTCTCTCTATCTGTTCATGTACTGGTGAAGAGGTTTGATGTGCCTGGTGTAGGTTTCTCCGTTGAGACTCTACTGCATAATTCTGTTGATTCATCCCAGTCCCTCCTTTGCTAAAAAGGTTAACAGTGATACAAATAAGAGAATATTTGTATCTGTTTTATCAAAAATCGGCTAATGTTTGGGAAAATTAATAATTTCTTAGTATTAATGGCTCTCCCGTACCTGTATTGATAAATTGGGCTTATAGCTAATGGGGAGTAGGGAACTTAGTTAGTATGTTTCAGCTTCACTCAAATGGTTTATATGCAAATATTGCATAGATTCAATCCTTAAAATGGATTTTAGTCTGTTTCTCCGCATTGTAAATAATTCTTTCGTCTTTGATAGATTCGTTTCAATCCCTCAAAGGGATTTGAGCATATTTAAACTATAATCTGTTTGATGGGAGAAGGGGATAAGAAAATAGGTTAAATTGGAACACTTACCAGAGAATGATTTTACCGTTTTTTTTCAACCCAAAAGTGGCATTATTAGCTTTCTTTCATCTCAAAATCCTGGCATTTTTCGATCGCTCGTCGGGTTAAAGCAGTATGAAAACCCTTGCCTGTTGCTCTTGAGTTCCCCGCCCTCACGATCCGACTTTTTCATTCAGTCAGCCCTAACTGGCAACGCCCGGTTAAATAGTCATCCTTCTGGCTGCTAGGAGTAATCGTTCGAGTTCTGGTAGCCAATGGAGTGTAATATACAAAAACATAAATATAGCGATAGACTTTCCCAATTGGAGAGAGGAATAAATTCATGGCGCGTCTAGCACTACTGAGTGTATCGGATAAAACCGGAATCATCGAATTAGCACGTAAACTGGTAGAAGAGTTCCAGTTTGATTTAATCAGCAGTGGCGGGACAGCAAAAGCCTTGCAAGCGGCTGGCTTACCTGTAACTAAGGTGTCAGATTATACCGGACATCCAGAAATTCTCGGAGGCAGAGTCAAAACCCTCCATCCTCGCATTCACGGCGGAATTCTCGCGCGGCGGGATATCCCACAGGATATAGCCGACATGGAAAATAACCTGATTCGCCCTATCGATTTAGTAGTCGTAAACCTCTATCCTTTTGAAGAGACGATCGCAAAACCCAAGGTTACCTTAGCAGAAGCGATCGAACAAATCGATATCGGCGGGCCGGCTATGCTAAGGGCTAGTGCCAAAAATTATCCTCATCTCACAGTATTGTGCAATCCCAATCAATACGAAGCCTATCTCACCCAACTACGGCAAGAAGGAAATTCACCTAGTCTAGAATTCCGTCAAGCCTGCGCTATCGAAGCATTTTCCCATACTGCCGCTTACGATAGCGCGATCGCAACTTATTTATTGGGAAGTAGGGAGAGGGAAGTAGAAAGTGGAAAAAATATCGATACTACATCCGCTCCTCAATTCATCCTCTCCGGCACACAAATACAAACTCTACGCTACGGCGAAAATCCCCATCAACCCGCATCCTGGTATCAAACAGGTAATATTCCCACAGGATGGGCAGCCGCAACCAAACTTCAAGGCAAAGAATTAAGTTACAACAACCTAGTAGATTTAGAAGCAGCCAGACAAATTATTGCCGAATTTACCGATAACCCAGCCGCCGTCATTATCAAACATAATAATCCCTGTGGCGTAGCCCTCGGAACTACCCTATCAGAAGCCTATCAAAAAGCCTTCAACGCTGACTCAGTATCAGCATTTGGCGGGATTGTCGCCCTCAATCAACCCATCGACGCAGCCACAGCCACAGAATTAACCAAAACCTTTTTAGAATGTATCGTCGCACCTGACTGCGAAGCCGATGCCCAAGAAATCATTGCTGCTAAATCTAATCTCCGAGTTTTACTGTTACCAGACTTAAAAGCAGGTGCAACTGAAACAGTCAAAGTTATCGCTGGAGGATTATTAGTCCAAGGGGCCGATGATATTGTAGAATCTCCGGATAACTGGCAAGTAGTCACGGAAAAACAACCAACGCCAGACGAATTAGCAGAATTATTATTTGCTTGGCAGGTATGCAAGCACGTCAAGTCCAATGCTATTGTAGTCACTTGCGATCGCACCACGCTAGGCATTGGCGCAGGTCAAATGAATCGCGTCGGCTCCGTTAAAATAGCTCTCGAAGAAGCTGGAGAAAAAGCCAACGGTGCGAGTCTCGCTAGTGATGGCTTCTTTCCCTTTGACGACTCTGTAAGGACAGCCGCTGCCGCCGGAATTACAGCTATTGTACAACCAGGGGGCAGTATGCGAGATAAAGATTCCATTCAAGCCGCAAATGAGTTAGGGTTAGTTATGGTGTTGACTGGCATCCGTCACTTTTTGCATTAAGAGAAGGGAAAATATGGTTTGGGCAGAGAGGGCATTACTCGGTTTATTTGCGATATTCGCAGCAATTGCCTGGACATACATTATTACAGAACCTCGACGTAAAAAACAGGCAGGTGCCCTCCTGTGGAATTTGGGTGTCCCTTCGGAACATAAGATTATGTTAGTCACGGGGACAATTCTTTTGATTCTGGCGATTGTCCCCACGACTAATTTTTTCTATTTATCAGCCCTGGGAGATGAGAAAATTGCTTATTATTTTTATATGGCAATCTCCTATTGGTCTACCGTTATTTATTTTTTCTGGGCGGGATTGAGTAAACTGGAAATTCGGGAAAATGGCATTTATTTTCGATTTGGCTTAGTTGAATGGAAGGAAATTGCTTTGTACAAGTGGCAGGGTAACAAAGGCAATACGTTAACGGTTTGGATGAAACAACGGATTCCTTTTTGCTCAAAGCGCAGTTGGCAGATTCCTTTAGATCATAAGGAGACAATGGATCGAATTTTATCCCAATATTTATCAAAAACATTTAGGCTGAAAAATGCCAGATATAAAAACGATATGATGGCGGAAATTACCGATACAGATAATTTTGATAAATCTGACAAATAGGATAGCAAAAGTCAAATACTTACTGTGAATTGGTTTTAGCGTTTAAGGACATCATAACCTGGAAGCTTAATTTATGGATAAATAGCCTCTAAACCTAAATTTTAATTCTATGACTCAACCAAATAATAACTCACCATTACCAGAATCTCAACCAACTGATAAAGCAAAAACAGCAGAAACTAATCATACCTGGAAAAACCGGATTGCGGGTATTTGGCAAAATACTACCGCCAAATTCACTCAAATCTTACCTGTGGAAAAATTCTCCCAAATTATTGTCGGCTGGTTTAACGTCAGCGAAGCTGAAATTGCCGAAATTTTAGCAAAAGTTCGTGCCGAATTACCTACCACAGAAGCAATTTTAATTGGCAAACCCCAATCCGGAAAAAGTTCAATTGTGCGAGGATTGACAGGAGTTTCTGCCGAAATTATCGGACAAGGATTTCGTCCCCATACCCAACATACCCAACGTTATGCTTATCCGGCTAACGAATTACCCTTATTAATTTTTACAGATACAGTGGGATTGGGTGATGTCAAGCAAGATACTCAAACGATTATTCAAGAATTGGTTAGCAGTTTGGCAGAATCTACTAGCGCCAGAGTCTTAATTTTAACTGTCAAAATTACTGATTTCGCTACCGATACCCTTAAACAAATTGTTCAGGAGTTACGTCAAAAATATCCAAATATTCCCTGTCTGCTCTCAGTTACTTGTCTCCATGAAATTTATCCTCCTACTCTAGATAATCATCCTGAATATCCACCAGATTTGGCGGAAATTAAGCGAGGATTTACTGTAATTGAAGAAAATTTTACTGGACTATATAATAAATCTATCCTCATCGATTTTACTTTAGAAGAGGATGGTTATACCCCAGTATTTTATGGCTTAGAAGCCCTGAGAGATTCTTTAGCCGATTTACTTCCAGAAGCTGAATCCCGTGCCATTTATCAGTTATTGGATAAAGAAGCTACTAGCCAAATTGGTAACATTTACCGAGATGTAGGGCGGCGTTATATGTTAGCCTTTTCCGTCATGGCAGCCACTATCTCTGCTGTACCCCTCCCCTTTGCTACAATGCCTGTATTAACTGCCTTACAAGTATCGATGGTGACGCTCTTGGGGAAACTTTACGGGCAAATATTGACACCATCGCAAGCAGGAGGTATAGTAAGCGCGATCGCAGGTGGTTTTCTCGCCCAAGCTATTGGCAGAGAATTAGTTAAATTTATCCCTGGTTTAGGCAGTGTCATTGCTGCATCTTGGGCAGCCGCTTATACTTGGTCTTTAGGTGAAGCCGCTTGCGTTTATTTTGGCGATTTAATGGGAGGTAAGAAACCTGATTCGCAGAAAATTCAGGCTGTGATGGCAGAGGCGTTTCAGGTAGCAAAAGAAAGGTTTAAGGGAAGTAAAGGTTAATTTGATCTAATGGCTCGTTGTTAGTTGCTAATTGCTAATTGCTAATTAACATTCACCACTCCCCACTCCCTCTTCACCATTCCTCACTCCCCATTCCCCATCCCTTCTTTAAATACGGAAACCTCTCTTCCGCTGCTTGTGCATAGCCATCTCTTTACGCTTGCGTTTTTGCACGGGTGTTTCAAAGTGGCGATTCTTCTTTAAATCTGGGAAAATCCCCGCCTTGGAAACTTCTCGCTTAAACCGACGTAAAGCTGACTCAATTCCTTCATTTTGACCGACAATTATTTGTGTCATTGCGTTACATAATACCTTTAATAAAGACAGAGAGCTTGGGCATTCTGCAATTATTATACTAAATTATTAACATTAACTGGTTAAATGTTTAGCTAACTATTGGAGCTGATAACTGTTATCCAGTTTGAAAACTCTATACCAATTTTTTGGCAAAAAAGGGCAGATCTAAACTCTGCCCTGAAGACTTTAGAGTTAAATTTTTGGTTTTCAATTCGCTCGCTGGAGCGAATTGATATGAGAATTTAGGTCTTCACCGTTGAGAGTATAAACCTTAGTAGCGGCGACCGCCGCCGTATCCGCCACTATTACCGCCACGGCGACCGCCACCGCCTTCTGGTTTGGGTTTCGCTTTGTTAACTTTTAAGCTGCGTCCCATCCACTCAGCACCGTCAAGAGCCTCAATTGCTGCTCCTTCCTCTGTTTCTGAGGACATTTCGACAAAGCCAAAGCCTCTTACCCGTCCAGTTTCCCGGTCGATGGGTAATTGAACGCTTTTGACAGAACCATATTCTGCAAATACTTGCTTGAGGTCCTCTTCTCCAACCTCATAAGAAAGGTTGCCGACGTAAATTGACATAGAATATCTCCAGAATCGAATGGTGTAGAGATTTAGATCCGGAGAGGTCTGTAATTTGGGATATGAATAAAAACAAACTGTACAACCGAATTCAATCATCTGGAACCAGTTTAACACAGATCGAGAATTTTGGCATATAAAAGCAATCTAAAGTTAAGCACGCTGTCCGATACCTTGCGTGCCCGTAACTTGCCGGAGGTATTCGTTCTCCGGCTGCTGCCATCACAGAGGAAATTTCTGACCTATTCTGAGACACTCTCTTGCCAGAAAGTCCCCTATATTTGACTTGACGTACTCCCCCAGCTATAAGCTGGGGGAGCGCTTAAGAAGTTAATAAGAGGCGGTATGATAGCGAAGGGTGACGCTAGTCATAGACGCGCCTCTCCACTTTTCTTCCTGCTTCTTTGACTCTTAACTAGACGGTTACCCGTCCCCGTCAGGTTGCCTCCGCAGGCAATTTAATTTACCCTCCAGGATGCGTCCCAGAGCCTCCTCATCGCCAACCTTGCGGCTACGTTTCTGCTCTCGGAGTCCAGTTATGGATATCCTGCATGGTTCGTCAAAGAGAGCGATGGGTTCTCTAATTTTAGCACTTTTCAGAGTTAACACGACGGGTTTTAACCCGTTACTCGTTTTCGTCCACCGCTTAAAAGACGGTGGCTCTCAGCTTCTTTGATGTTTTGATAGCAGTGGACAGTTGACAGTTTATAAGCTGCGGGAGTATTTAAACTGTACATTCTTGAAAAAGATAAACCATCCCCAATCCTTTTCTCTGCCTCCTGTCCCCCTGCCCGATAAGGCAAAATTTCAAATTACCAAGTTATCCGGCTGCGGGATAGATTTGACCTCGCATTTCGCCAAAGAATTCATGTTCTTTGGTGTGAAGATTAAAGTAAAGCACACCTTTTCTGGCTAAAGCATCCAAACCTGCGATCGTATTTACTTGCCCGGGAAGATTGAGTTCGCTAGGACAACCTTCCGGTAAAGGTAATTTGAATCCACCAGAGAGAGAAGGTGGTGGTGGAGGTTGTTTGATAAAGGTGAGATTTTCGTTAGTAATTGAAACAGATAAGCGACCATTTTTGATCGTGTTTTTTAAGTCACCAAACTGACCAAAGTTAACGATAATCGGACCGAGGACACCTGGAGAACCGCAATGGATATGAAAGGCGGTGATATCAGCCAAATTAACACCGACTATATTAACATCAATCGTAGCGGAGCTGAGATTGCGGGGGACGCGGAGGATGCCATAACCTTGGGCTGGAGACTCAAATGCTGGACCTGGCTCTTGGGTAGGATGTAAGTAACCTTCGTATTGATTAAATGATTTGTTTCCGAATGAATGTTCCTGGGCTGTAGCTATGGATGCAAAGAGAGTCGTCAGTGCGAATAAGAGGCTAATGAATAAGCCAATAGTTCTTCTCATTGAATAGTACCAGATCGTTTTCTTCCACGATAATCGCTGGCTCGCTGAGGATGCTATCCCAATTGCGAATTATTTCTTGCGGAAAATGTCCGAAGGTTTTTTGCCAAAGTGTTCTTGAAAGTATTTGGCAAAACGCCCTGGATTGGAAAAACCATATTCGAGAGCAATTTCTGTGATGGTTTTCTTGCCATTAAGCAATTCAATATGAGCTGATTCCAGTCTACATGTCCGTAAAAATTGATGGGGTGAGTAACCATAATGGCGGGCAAAGGCTGCTTGTAATGAACGACTACTACAGCCCATGGCTTGAGCAATATCTGGAATGGTGAGATTTTTTTTCTGATTGGCGCGGATGTAGTCAGCGGCTTCGCGTACACGGGAGATGGAAACTTCGGAAATATTTGTGACTGGGTTGGGGGAACTGATGTAAAATGGTCCTTGGACTAAAGTGGAAAAAATCGCTATTTCCAGATTTGCGATTGCAATTGGATGTCCGTTAATTTCAATCAAGTTCCACAGGGTAACTACCATTTGATACAATGAGCTACCGTAGAGGCTGGTACGATCCAAGGTTTGGACTAATTTTAGATGTTCCATTGGCTTATCTAGATATTTACTCAGCTCTGTTAAATAGCGAGATTCATCTAGATAAATAGATAAGGCATTATAGGATGGTGCGTGCTTGATGCGTACATGTTCAATTCCTTTGTCTCCAATACAGAGATGTCCCTCGTTAATGAGAATTTCTCTGGAGCCAACTTTAAAGAGATGATTGCCCTCAAAAAATGTAAAAACAATTTTTCCTGGGGGAGTATATCCCTCTGTATAAGTACTTCCCGCTTCCCATTTGACACTAAGTAGGTCAAAATTATTTAATCTAGCTAGTTGCCATTGAATGCGATACTCTTTTGAATAGACTATATGTTTACCGATGGTTGGCATTTGCTGGAGGTATTGCTCCGGCTCGGTAATTTCTATATTTAGATTCCATCCCATATTTATTCCTAAATCTTGTTTTGGGCAGGTGGTACAAGTCGAGTCTTATTCAAAGCGGTATCAATTTCCATCATGAGCTGAAAGTCTTCTCCTGGCAAAGGATAACTGCTACTACTAAATAAGCCGAAATCTGGTTGCTTTTCTAAGAAGGTAAAGGCGTGGCGAAATTGATAGGGTTGTACGGTAATTGGGGCATCGAAATGACAGGGAATAATCCGATGAAAGTCCCAACTGGCAACTCGATTCGCCCAGGTAATAGTTTGGTGGGGTGCGCGATTGAGAATCAGAGTTTGTAAAACTGGTGCAACGAGTAATCTACCATTACCTCGCAATCGCTCGAAAGATTGTTGCCAGTTTGGTTGCCATTGGAAGGGAAATAAACCAAAATATGCTTTGCGGGAACGATCCGGTGCTTTTAGTGCATTTTTTAATACTTCACCCCATTTAATATCTGCTAAAACGCTGGGGCGAAAGTACATAGCAAATAGGGAAATACGCTGCCATCCTTTACGACGATTGGTGTGAGTATCTGCTAGGATTTCAAAGGCATTGTCCCTGGCATGGAATAGCAAGGGATAGGGATCTAAGAGAAGAATTGGTGGTGGATTTTCGGGGATGGAAACTATTGTATCTGTGACTAAGAGAGTTTGCGATCTCTTATGGAAAAATGCTACTTCTCCAAACCAACCTAGCCCCAAATTAATTGGGCTGAGAATAGCATATTCAAACTCTTCCCCAAAAGGTGCTTTACTGCTATCTTCTGGCAATATTTGAGTCCGTTTTTCTGGTAAACCTAGCCAAGATAGGGGTAAATTTAAGGGAAAACTCCACTGATTGGGGGTGATAAATACCTGGGATTGAGGAAAATATCGAGCAAACGGACCAATAAATATTTTATGTTCTAATCCCGATATGGTGGGTAAAATAATATATTTTACATCCCCATGCTCTGCTACTAATTCATTTACAAGTTGGATACATTCCCTGGTTGGAGCAACAGGGGCATAAACTAGTAACCCTCCTTCTGCCAACTTCACCACAGTCATGCGAATGGGGACGATGACGTATAAGATGCCCTGAAGTTGGTCAAAAGTCCAGACGGTATCCCTGACAACTTCTTGGCGGATGGTACGCCGCTCGCTGTAGGGGTAAAGTGGTAAAGTGAACCAAAATCTCCAGGAAAAGTCCTTTTTCTCCATTTGTTGTGCTGTTATTGTCGGTTTATTTCGATTCACTCTACAACTCCCTTATCTCTCAATGCTTACGCTGTTTTAATATTATCTCTGAAGTTGGAGTTTAGTTGACAGTTGATAGTTGACAGTTGATAGTTGACAGTTGATAGCAGACAGTATTTTATTAATATGCAGCATGGTTTCCTCTTTTATAATGGAGTAATGGTACGAATGAGCTTAAGGATACGCAAGAGACAGTTGACAGTTGACAGTTGACAGTTGACAGTTGATAGCAGACAGTATTTTATTAATATGCAGCATGATTTTCTCTTTTACAATGGAGTAATGGTACGAATTAGCTTAAGGATACGCAAGAGAAAGATAGTATGCTGAATTTCTGGCACGATTCCTGGTGGTGTGGAGCGTTGTGCTAGTTTGGCTTCAATTTGGGCATATTCGGCTGCTGTTAATGGTTTACCATCAATTGGCGATCGCGCTTCTAAAATTATTTCTGTTCTTAATATTTCTTCTGGGGTGTCTTCTGGTGGTGGTAAACTTAAGGCTGGTTTGGGTATTGTTAAACCGATTGACAGGGAAATGGTGAAAAAGATTCTGGGATTCATGGGTTTATTTTCTAGTTTTTTGTTGAGTTTTAATGCCATTGGTTGGTGGGAGAGATGGGACTTTTTTGTAATCCAGAGATGTCCCGATGTTTTTTGAGAGTGAGATTTTATGATGTTTAGAGAGTATGGGATTGTTTGTGCCACCAATTTCGTAGGGATTGGATTGCTTCAATTTCATCTTCTTTTGCTTCTTCAAGAAAACTATATAAACGTTCTTTGGGTACGGTAGGAAAGGTGGGACTAGTTTCAACTTCAACGTATAGATTTTCTTGCAGTTGGTAAATGCGCCAGATTTTTCCATTAAATCGCCAAAATTCTGATACTCCAAGGGTACCATAGAATTGGTGTTTATCAATGTCTGTATGGGTAATGTTTACTTCGACAACTAAATCCGGCGGCGGATCTTTGGTAAAATCAACATTACGACCTTTGACCAAGGGGTGATTTTTAATATAATAAGCATTGTCAGGTTCAGCACCTTTTTTTAATTGAGGATACTTTATGGTGGTGGAGCCTATTGTTTTAATCCGCATTCCCATTAGTTCAATCAGTGTCCGAATAAAGCATTCAATCAAACATCTATAAAATTCACGATCTTCTAATGGCATAGGGATTTCTAATACTCCATCATCGTAGGTTAATCTTGAACCACGCGATTGGGGTAAAGCATCTAAAATTTGTAGGTATCCTGCCCAAGACAATCCACGAATTACAACTCGTTTTTCTCCTATTGTTAATTCAGCTTCGGTATTAGGTTGGGTTGCTGCAATAACCACAAATTACCTCCGGTATAAACATTAATCATTTAACAGTATGGTGTATTAATAGGGAGTGGGGAATAGAAAATGGCTAATTGGTAATTGCTAATTAGCCATTCCTCTCTTGGGCATCCGCTGTACCATTACCTTATATAGCAACGGCTATATCGGTTAAGACATCAATAACGTCATGAAGATAGCCCAGAAGCCTTGCTTGATATGGGGTTTGATGTTCATCAAATAACTATCAACTGTCAAATGTCAACTGTCAACTGCTATAATCCTGGTGGTAAGGTTTCGCTACATATTTTATGGATTTCTGCGATCCTTTCCAGTAGCCAAGGATAGTCTTGTCGGTATTGGGGAATGAGTACGAGGGGACTAAGTAAGGCTGCTGCGGCTAAATCGGCAACGCTGATGCGATCGCAAATCAGGTAAGCTCGATCTTGCCATCGGTATTTTAATACCTCTAGTGCTAGTTTTAGTCGCTCGGTGGCTAATTCTACTGCGGCTTGGTTTATTCCATATTGGGATCTTACTACCTGAATTATTAATTGGCTAGAAAATGAAGGATCTATTTGTTTTCCTTCACCTGCACGAAAGTTATAATAAACAAAGCGAGTTGCTGTGCCAATGCTTTCATCTAACCAATCTTCTATTATCAAGGCTTCTTGTTGTTGCGATTCATCGGGTAGGAATAATGGTGGTTGAGGTTGATATTTTTCGAGGAATTTAAAAATTTGACTGGAATCGCCAATCGCTTGAGGATATCCCGGCAGTTGGGGCAATAAAACTGGTAGTGTGGTTAATCCGGTTAGGGGTTTTATTTTTAAAATATGTAAGCCGGGGGTGAGGTTTTTTATTTGGTAGGGAATTTGTTTGTAACCTAAAGCTAATCGGGCTTTGCGGCAATAGTGTGAGGTACTGAATTGGAGTAGCAGCATGATCAAAAAAAAGTAACTTTATTAATAATAATCCCTAATATGACTAAAAAAATCTATCCCCAGGTTCGTTATTCTTTTCCTAGGGCATAATCCACTATAGCAGTTGACATTTGACAATTGACAGTTATTTGATGGTAATGAAAGCGTTTACTCGGGAAGACTTGGAGCTTCTATTCATGATGTTATTGATGCCGATGATGGAGCAGTTGCTATAAAGTAAATATTTACTATAAGCTATAAGCTATAACCTCTTATATAGTAAAATGGAAAACTCTAGCCCCAATCCAAACCAAACTTATCCCATCGCAGCACATCAACGAGTTTGCTTTATCAAAAATGTCGTCAAAGCCCCAAATATTACCATTGGTGATTATACTTATTATGACGATCCGATTGAGCCAGAAGGATTTGAAAGGAATGTCCTGTATAACTTTGGCGACGATAAATTGATTATTGGCAAGTTTTGCTCTATCGCAACCAATGTTAAATTTATCATGAGCGGTGCTAACCACAAACTCGATGGGATTTCCACTTATCCCTTTCCCATTTTTGGGCATGGTTGGGATAAAGCCATGGATAAGATAATGAATTTACCTAGTAAAGGCGACACTATTATCGGTAACGATGTGTGGCTGGGCTACGAGTCGGTAATTATGCCGGGAGTGAAAATTGGACATGGGGCGATTATTGCCGCCAAATCAGTGGTAACTAGCGATATCCCAGATTTTGCGATCGCAGGTGGTAATCCGGCACGTATAATTAAGCAAAGATTCAGCGACTCAGTTATAGCCCAACTCCTGGAAATAAAATGGTGGGATTGGGAAATTGAGAAAATTACCCGAAATATCGATAAAATTATGGAAGGCGATATTTCGGCACTCCGCGACGCTAAATGAAGGATGATTTATTTTATGCGAATTGGTATTGGTGAAGTATGGCGACGTATTTTTAAATATCGCCAAAGAATCATTGTTACTTTTTTAGTGTCATTCGTCATCACTCTAGTTTTGAAGCAGATAATTTTGGTGGTATTCATAGATAAAATTCCTATATTTGGCTTTCACGATATCATCGATATTCAACCCTCCCAAGCCAGACACTCTCAGGACAAAAATCTGATTGCTTCTTATCCTAAACAAGACTTGGCAGAATTCTTAGAATATTTAGTCCGCCAAGACTATTGGTTTCTCTCTACTCAGGAGCTTTATGACTACTTTTTAGCCAATCCTCCCCAGCCAATCCCGCCCCAACATAAAAAGCAAAAGAAAGTAATGATTACCTTTGATGATGGCTATGAAAGTGTCTATACTCAGTTACTCCCTATATTAGAAAATCTGGAAGATAAATATGGCAAAAAAGCTAAAGTGGTTTTATTTGTCAATGCTGGATTTATGGGGGATAGAGGTTCCCATCTTTACCATGCTACCTGCAAAGAATTGAATCAAGGATTAAGGAAAGGTTTTTATGATATTCAATCCCATGGACTCCATCATAATAACTTAACACAGCTTGGCGATGAAAACTTAGAAAAGGAATTATATGAAGATCAAAAACGCTTAAGAAAATGTACTGATGGTTTGGATAAAACTCGCAGTGTTGCTTCCCATATTGCTTATCCATTTGGTGCGACAGATAAGCGAGTGGAAAAATATATTGCTAAATACTATACATCCGGCTACTTATATAATAGTCGCACGTTGAAAATAGGGTGGAATAGAAATAAGTATCGCATCCCCCGCCTGACAGTGAATATGAAAAAATCAGTGAAAAATTTAATTAAGCTAGCATCTGGAAGATGGTGGTAAATCTGACAGCAGTTTTTAGGTAAAATTTCCTTGAAATTCAGGGTGATAGTTGTTTGATTTTTTGGGGCTAATCTCAATATTTGTGTATATTGAATAATGGGATTGCCTGGGGCAATGGCGAAGCCAATTTCATCGAAAAATCTTGATATTTCTTAATCTCACCGAGATTAATTTTGTCTGATATACAAGTTTGATATAACCAGGCATGATATAATCCACTATCGATTCCCAAGTCGAAAATTCTCAGTAAAAATAACCCATGACATCACCTAATTTATCCAAACGCGCTGATGCCCTAGATGCCCTGCGCGGATTTGCTGTTTTAACGATGGTATTATCAGGTACTATTGCCTACAAAATATTACCCCCATGGATGTATCATGCCCAGCTTCCACCACCTACACATAAGTTTAATGGAAATCTGCCGGGATTAACTTGGGTTGATTTAGTATTTCCCTTATTTTTATTTGCGATGGGGGCAGCTATCCCTCTCGCTTTATCGGGGAAAATTGCCCGGGGTTGGGATCTAAAAAAAATTATAGTATCTATATTAATACGATTTTTTTTATTGGGCAGTTTTGCGATAATTTTACAACATCTTCGCCCATTTACTCTCAATCCTACTCCCACATCCCAAACTTGGTGGATGGCTTTTGCGGGATTTTTTATTATCTTTTTTATGTATGTGCGGTTGCCAAATTCTATCCTGCCTTGGTTGCGAAAATCTCTGACACTGGCGGCTTGGACTTTAGGTATTATTATTATTGCTAACTGGCAATATGTGAAAGGGATTGGCTTTGATTTGAAGCGCAGCGATATTATTTTAGTTGTCTTGGCAAATGTAGCTTTTTTTGGTGCAATCATTTGGTTATTTACTCGCTCAAACTTGTGGTTGAGACTGGGATTTTTGGGTTTATTACTGGCTATAGGCTTATCCTCAAATGATGACGGTTGGATTAAATGGCTGTGGAATCAATCACCTGTACCCTGGATTTTCCAATTCGATTATTTAAAGTATTTGTTTATTGCCATTCCCGGTACGATTGTTGGCGATTTAATTTGCTCGTGGCTGGAGTTGCCTGATAGAAAAGATGAAAGTTATGGAAATTGGCAAGCGCGAAACTTTTATTTGATAGTTTTATTGAGTTTTGCGATAAATTTAATCCTTCTGATTGGCTTGCAGGGGAGATGGGTATGGCAAACGACTTTATTTACGGCGGTTTTAGGGCTATCGGGTTTGACGTTATTTAAGAATCCCGGCAATGGCGCGGAAAAATTGCTAAGTCAGCTTTATAAATGGGGAATTTTTTGGTTATTTCTTGGTTTGCTATTTGAACCATATCAGGGTGGAATTAAAAAAGATTCGGCTACCTATAGTTATTTCTTTGTCACGACAGGGATGGCGATTCTTTTGTTAATTGCATTCACCATTATAATTGATGTTTGGCAAAAAAGAAGCTGGATGGCACTTTTGATTGATAATGGGATGAATCCGATGATTGGATACATGGGCTTTGCTAATTTAATTTGGCCTATTTTAAGGTTAAATGATTGGGAAAGTAAAATTATTGACTTTACTTCTACTCCGGTGATGGGATTTATCAGAGGCGTTTTTTATACTTTGATTGTGGCTGCGGTAGCTAGTTTGTTGACGAAGCTGAAATTATTTTTACGCACTTGAGATGAAAAGTGGATTAGTAAGCTGCGGCGCATCTAAATTGGATAGTAAATTTATTAAAAGGGGTGTAGGGTTTAGGGTGTAGGGTGTGGGGATATACAAATTAAATGCGTAGCAGCTTATATATAGCAGATTACAGCTTTATAAAGTATACCTCAGAAACGAGGTTTCTCAAAGAAACTGGGTTTCTATGTACCTATGAAGCTAGATTAAATAGGGTTTGCTGTATAAGTCGGAAACCTT
>DOIX01000043.1:47009-49278 GCA_003511885.1 Cyanobacteria bacterium UBA11153 | reverse complement strand
AAACTCTTCAAATCCCCACACCCTCCCCTCACGAAAAGACTTTTTCCGCAAACCCTAAATATAGTGGTGATGGTGCGTTATGCTCTGCTAACGCACCCTACAAATACTAGCCCCTAGCGATAAGATGCTGATTAACTGCTGGAAAGAAAAACTAGTAGGTGGTGTTATTAAAACCCCCTACATGAATAATCCCAAAGTTATATTTTGGTTGAGTCTTAGTTTAACTTTTAGTGGAATTTACAGTTATCTGGCACTGCGAGAAGGATTTAGTAATCCTTACATCGTGCAAGATGATGCCAGACAGCATGTATTTTGGATGGAGCGCTTCCTCGATTCAGAATTATTCCCCAATGATTTAATTGCTGATTATTTTCAATCTGTCGCGCCGTTGGGATATGCGAGTCTTTACCGAATTGGGACAATATTAGGGATTAATCCCTTTATTTTCAATAAAATATTACCATCGCTCCTGGGCGCGATCGCAACTTTTTACTGTTTCCGCATCTCTCTTGCTATCTTCCCCATACCGATAGCGGGTTTTATGGCGGCGACTATCCTCAATCAAAGTCTCTGGATGAAGGATGATTTGATATCGGCGACACCGAGGGGATTTGTTTATCCGATATTTCTGGCTTTTATATACTATGTCTTGCGGCGGCAACTTTTACCTTGTTTAGTTGCGATCGCGCTTTTGGGATTATTCTATACTCAATATATCTTCATCGCGGCTGGGATGTTAATTTTGAGGTTATTGAATCTTCTTCTTCAATCTCTCAAACCCCTCCCCAACCCTCCCCTGCCAGGAGAGGGAGTAGAAATTTCCCATCAACAATTATTAATTGATAAATCTCTCAAACCCCTCCCCAACCCTTCCCTGCCAGGAGAGGGAGTAGAAATTTTCCATCGCCAAAATTATTTATTTTACCTTCTGGGTTTAGCCGTATCGGGAATCGTACTATTATTTTACGCTATCAATCCTGCTGATTTTGGTCCAGTCATTTCCCCAAGTGAAGCCAAAACCTTACCGGAATTTTGGGGAAATGGAAGGAGTGCCTTTTTTGGGGATAATTTATGGAATTTTTTCTTAATTGGGCAGAGGAGTGGCTTATTAAATGTGGGGTTAGTAAGACCAGCAACATTAACATTAGCGCTATTATTACCCATACTCCTGAGATTTTGCGATCCCGAAGGCGAGTCAAGCTATCGCTTTCCCCTGGTCAGACAGATCCAGCCCAGCATCAAGATCTTACCACAAATATTGGTCGTATCTCTAGCCATGTTCGTTGCTGCCCATCTACTGCTATTTAAGCTCCATCTCCCCAGTAGATATACCGAGCATAGCTGGCGGATAATTTTTGCGATCGCATCTGGTATAGTTCTCACTATACTCCTAGATGCTATTTTGCGAATCGGTAATAGGGGAGCGAGAGTAGTAAGTGGGGAAATGAGGCGAAAAATTCGGAATTATTCATCTTTTCCTCTATGGCAACTGCCTTATCAGTTATTATCAGTAATTCTCACAGCCTTAATTGCTAGTTTAATCCTTTTCTATCCCGCCTTAGTCGATGACTTTCCCCTCACCAAATACAAAGAAGGACATTTTCCCACCCTATATCACTTCTTCGAGTCACAACCCAAAGATAGTTTAATCTCATCTGTAGCAGAAGAGGCTAATAACATACCAACATTTGCCCAAAGAAGCATTTTAGTAGGGAGGGAATATGCCATTCCCTATCATTTGGGTTACTATCGTCAATTTCGCCAACGGATAATTGAATTAATTCAAGCTCAATATACTCCAGATATGACAGAGCTTAAAGATTTTATCCGAAAGTTTGGGATCGATTTCTGGTTACTGGAGGAGAATTCATTCACGCCACAATATTTAGCCCAGAATCAATGGTTGCAGCCATATCAGCCAGCCATCCTGGAAGCAGAAAAAAATATAGCACAAGGAATTATTCCTGCTTTATCAAAAGTAGTTAATGACTGCTCAGTTTTTAACAGAGAAGGATTTATCGTACTCAAATCTACCTGTATATTAGAGAAAAGGTAATGATTTATCCCTACTTAGCGATACTCCTTATCCCTCAGCAGTCGGAGAAAAGTTTTATGAAGGCGACTGCAATCCTTGTGTGGCAAAGGTTATGAGCATTTTTGAGGTTTTGATACAGTGCCATTTATTTATGTCAGACTGCTTACTGCATAAGTATCATGCCACCAGAGATATAGCAGTGGACAGTTGACAATTACTGGATGGAAATCAAAC
>DOIX01000043.1:3306-46733 GCA_003511885.1 Cyanobacteria bacterium UBA11153 | reverse complement strand
GATGTGGCGGTTGCTATATATAGTAATACCAATTTCCTGAATACTTGCTACAGATACTCTTCTGGCTCCTTTACTAAGGGCGGTTGGGGGCATAGATGTGCAGCACTATTTGAGAAAATTGATATCACACTTAGCGGTAACCTTATGGTGAATCTGCTTTGGTTTTTTTCTGGCTGTCTCTGAATTTGATCCCAGCCAATCCTAGTTAACCAAGCCGAAAAACGCGATAAAATTAGATCGTTAACCCATCCTCATACCTGGCAGTGGTTAACACCACCAGCTATCAGCCAAAGAAACTTTAATTTAGAGGTAAAAAATGTCAAGTTATATGTGGAAAAATGACAAACATAACTATTTTCAGGAGTGGATTGCCAAACTTCAATCCTCTGAATCTCAGGATTGTGAGTTGGAAAAAGTAAGTGAAAATACGATTAGTGCGCGAGAGATTGCCAAAAATCCCGATACTTCTCCTGAAATATTGCAAGAATTGGCAAATAGCCACGATGTAACTGTTCGGAAAAATATAGCAGCTAACCCCAATACACCTCCTGAAGTATTGTGGAAATTAGGAGAACAATTTCCCCAAGAAATACTAAATAATCCCATATTTGATCTACTCTTACTCGAAAAACCAAACCTAGTCAAAGAAATTCCCTCTAGCACATTAAAGAGTATCCTTAAGGAAGATGGCGTACCTATTTCTTTCTTAACCTGCGCAGTAAATCAATGGGATCGCGAAATACTGTTAGCAATAACAATGAACCCCCAAACCCCTAAAGAGGCATTAGAGAAACTACTTCACAGGGACAATATTGAGATAGTAGAGGCAGGACAACTCCATGTCAACCTAGCAGGAGAAATGAATGAAGGTTGGGATAAAGTAGCTAAAGATAAAATTATTAAAATGGCCGACTTTGACAAAGGGCGAGAGGAAGATTTACAACAGTTATATCGACTTGGTTTAATCCCAGAGTTTCTTAGTCCTTATCTGAAAAAACATGGGGAGTCGCTGCACATCATATCAGCGGCTGAATTTTACTCTAACCCACCAGAAAAATTTCAAGATGAATGGCTAATTGCTCGCAATCATAACACACCGATTGATATATTAAAACAACTAGCAAATCATAAATATTATCGAGTGCGCCTGTCAGTAGCTTTAAATATTAACAGCACTTTTAACATCCTTAACCAATTAGCAAACGATCCAGATTATCGAGTTTGCCATGCAGTAGCATCAAATCCCAATACACCCGCAAGTTTAATCGAGAAATTAGTCACAGAAAAAGGCAATATTATTATCTGTCATGGAGCCATTCCAAATCCCCATAGCTCCACAAGCATTCTGGAAAATTTTTTAACCCATTCTACAGCCACAATTCGCCTAGCAGCAGCCCAAGAATATTTGCATCGACACCCCAATAAATTACCGAAAGTTTTAGAAAAATTTGCGGCAATTTCTACCCATTACTCAATTCGATTTTTCGCCTTATTGCACCACCAAATTCCCGCAAAACCTTTAGTAGAAAATTCCAAATCTACTATATGGATAGAAAGATATGCCATTGCCCAAAATCCTAATACCCCAACCGACATACTTCATATTTTAGCCAAAGATGGCAACCGAATTGTTCGTAGTGCGGCTAAATATAATTTGCAAAATCGCCAATAATTATAGCCGCTGACAAACAAATGAAATAGAAATGTCATCTTTTTGCCGACATTTTTTCAAATAATCCTACACTATCCTGAAAATTTTTGATAAAATTACCCGAGTAGCAAAGGCAGAGAATATGAATTATGAAGAGTCGCTACAGATTGCCCAAAATCCTCATACTTCTCCTGAAGTATTGAGGAAACTAGCAAATTGTTTCGATAGGATGACTCGGAGAAATGTAGCAGCAAATCCTAATATTCCAACTGATATCTTGTGGGAATTAGGACAACAATTCCCACAAGAAATACTAAATAATCCAATATTTTCTCTACTTTTACTCGAAAAACCAAATCTAGTCGAAGAAATTCCCCCTAGCACATTAAAGAGTATCCTTAAGGAAGATGACGTACCTATTTCTTTCTTAAACTGGGCACTAAATCAAAGGGATCGGGAAATGCGATTTGCCATAGTCATGAATCGGCAAACTCCTCAAAAGATATTGGATAAACTAATTCATAGTGATGATAGCTTGGATCGAGAAATACTTTTAACAATAGCTATCAACCCCAAAACGCCTAAAGAGATATTAGCCAAACTACTTCAGAGTAACGATAGGTTGGATCGAGAAATTGCTTTAGCAATAACCATGAACCCCGAAACTCCTAAAGAGATATTAGTACAACTACTTCATAGCAATAATATGGAGATAGTAGAAGCAGGAAAACTCCATGTGAATTTAGCAGGAGAAATGAATCAAGGTTGGGATCGAGTAGCCAAAGATAAAATCATTGAAATAGCAGCCATTGACAAAGAGGTAGAGCAATATCTATCTCAATTAGATTGGTTTGGTTTAATTCCAGACTTTGTTACTCCATATCTAGCCAAATATGAAACTATTCTACCGATACTATCAATGGCTAATTCATACTATCAACCGCCAGAAATTTTTATGTCTGAATACTTAATATCCTGCGAAGATCGATCGCCACTTGATGTTTTTAAACAATTAGCAAGCCATCCAGATTCAGTGAGTCTTATCGCAATCGCCCAGGAATATTTATCTCGCTACCCTCACAGATTACCAAGAGTATTCGAGAAATTGACGGAAAAGTCTCAAAGTTTCTCAATTCGTATTTTTGCCTTATTGCATCACCGAATTACAGCCAAGGCTTTAACAGACAACTCCCGATCTATTATATGGTTAGAGAGATATGCCATTGCCCAGCACCATAATACCCCAATCGATATACTTTATACTTTAGCTAAAGATGGCAACCAAATTGTTCGTGCTGCAGCTAAAGCTAATTTGCAAACTCTATCAGAATTTAACCTTCTATGACTCCCGTCAACCTCAAAACCTACCTGAATAAACTCATCAGTAAAAACCTCAAAATCAGTACCATGATTTGGGGACCTCCCGGTATTGGCAAATCCAGTATTGTTGCCCAAATTGCCAAAAAATATAAAATCGACTTTGTAGACGTGCGCCTCTCCCAACTTGCCCCCACTGATTTGCGCGGTTTACCTGTTGCCGAAGACGGTATTTCTAAATGGTATCCCCCGGAATTTCTACCCCGTAGTGGCAAAGGTATCCTATTTCTCGACGAACTTAATATGGCTCCCCCCGCCATGCAAGGAGTCGCTCAACAATTAATTTTAGATCGTCGAGTTGGCTCTTACATTGTGCCAGAAGATTGGCATATCTGGGCAGCAGGAAACCGCAAAGAAGATAGAGCAACAGTTTTTGATATGCCCGCACCACTTGCTAACCGTTTTTTACACCTAGAAGTCGAGCCAGATTTTGATAGTTTTAAAGCTTATGCTATTGCCACCAAATTACACGAACAAATTCTTGCTTTTCTCTCCTTTCGCCCTAGCCTCCTCCACAAACTCGATCCCCACCAACCTGCTTGGCCATCTCCTCGCTCCTGGGTAATGGCAAGTCAATTACACAAAGCAAAATTAGATATTGCCCCCGCTGTTGGCATCGCAACTCAATCAGAATTTACTGCTTTTGTTAATGTCTATCAATCTCTACCCAATCTAACTGATATCTTCACAGGCAAAGGGGATAATATTCCTTTTCCTCATGAACCTTCAATCCGCTACGCTACTACCATCGGTTTGGCATTACGAGCAGGTGATGCTACTGAAGCATACAATGCTTTTACCTGGATGAGTCAAATAGCTAGCGCTGAATGGGTACAATTATTTGCAGTTGATTTGTTCCGGCAGATGCGAGTTAAAGGACAAATGGGAACCCTCGCTCAGTTGGTACAAAACAACCCAAATCTTCAAAAATTCATGAAAGATTTTCAAGGTTTAGTTGGACTGTAAATATGCTAATTACTAATTGCTATAGGACTAGAATTGCCATAGGAATATAGGACTTGAGTTGTGACACTACCAATAGTGGATGATGCCCTGCCTTGAGGATAACGCACCCTACCGACTTAAATTACTACTGGCTCCTGGAATAATTAAGATAGCTGGTGCGTTAGTCGAACATAATACACTCTAAGAATATAGTCTATATTAACAAGTAACAATTAGCCATTAGCCATTAACAAACAATATGAAACTAGAAATAGAAATTGAACGAATTATCAGTGCCTCCCTACTGCGATTGCGGATTAAGTCACCTTTCTTCGCTACCCTGGCACTATTTGCCCGCATCCAAGCCACTCAAATGTTACCCACTGCCGCTACAGATGGCAAAGATATTTTTATTAATCCAGAGTTTTTGCGATCCCTACCTCCCCCACAACTGGATGGATTGTTGCTCCACGAAGTCTTGCACGCCGCCTTACTCCACGTGATAAGACGAGGGCAGCGGGAACCCTTGCTGTGGAATATTGCAGCTGATATTGTGGTTAATGGCGCAATCGCACAGACACCAGGTTTTGATCTTCCCCCAGGTGGAATTCGCCAACCCAAACTGGAGCATTTGAGTGCAGAAGAAATCTATGAAATTTTACTTACTAACACAACTGATTACCATCTTTGTGAAATAGATTTATTAAATGCGCCTCCTTCTCATGCCTCAGAATCTGGAGATGGAAGTGAGACTAGTGGCAGTTTAGCCCAATCCAAATATACAGCCCTAGAAGCCCACTGGAAAAATGCCATGGAGCAAGCCATAGTTATTGCTCGCTCTAGTAATAGTCAGGGCAGCATACCTGGTTTTATGGAGCGAGAATTGGGAGCATTAACCCCCGCCCAACTAAATTGGCGTTCCTACCTTTGGCGCTATTTAGTCCAAACCCCTACTGATTTTACAGGTTTCGATCGCCGTTTTATCGGACGCGGACTTTATCTAGAAGCTTTAGAAGGAGAATCAGTACAAGTATTTGTTGCCGTCGATACTAGTGGTTCAATTAGTAGCGGACAAATGAATATGTTTCTATCTGAAGTTCAAGGAATTCTCAATGCTTATCACCATCTTATCTGCCAACTTTATTATGCCGATGCCGAGGCTTATGGTCTATATAATTTGGATGCCAAAAGTGAAATACCCAAACCTGTAGGTGGTGGCGGGACATCATTTATTCCTTTCTTTGAAAAAGTTGAAGCTAATCGAGATTGGCACGGGACTGCAATTTGCGTTTATCTCACCGATGGCTATGGTTGGTTTCCAGAAGAAGCACCGAATCTACCAGTTTTATGGGTTGTCACTCCTGGAGGATTAGCCTTAGAAGAATTTCCCTTTGGAGAAGCCGTGCGCTTGCTATCACATTGATTCTCGCGTATATCCATTAACAATCAACAACCAAAAACAAACAACCAATGATTTTACATCTTTTACAACTAGCTAGCCCCACCTTGCCAGTGGGTGCTTATAGTTATTCCGAAGGATTGGAAACTTTAGTAGATCGGGGTATAATTTGCGATCGCGAGAGCTTATCACAATGGCTAGAAGCATCTCTACGCCATGGCGCGATTCGCTTGGAAGCAGCCATGATGCTCCGCAGCTATCTTAGTGTCAGAAATAATGATTTGACGGCTTTGGGTTACTGGAATAGTTGGGCTTCTGCTGCCAAAGAAACAGCCGAATTGCGATCGCAAAGTTGGCAAATGGGTAATTCTCTGATTAAATTACTCCTAGATTTAGATCGTTGTCGGCCAACTCACGACAAGATTTCTTTACCGGATTTAGCATCGGCTGCTGGTGTACCCTGTAATTATGCGATCGCATTCGGCATCGCGGCGGCTGATTGGCAAATCGATATTACCGCAGCTTGCCTCGGCTACCTCCATAGCTGGGCATCTAATCTCATTGGTGCTGGTGTCAAGCTCATTCCCCTGGGGCAAACCCTTGGGCAACAACTCCTCCTGGAAGCCTATCCTCAACTTTCTCTCGTCACTCAAGAAGTTTTAGCCTTGGAAGATAGCGACTTAAACAGTTGTAGCTGGGGATTAGCTATCTCTTCTATGATTCACGAAACTCAGTACACCAGATTATTTCGCAGCTAGAGTCGTGGCGGGAATTCGTCGGGATACTGTAAACTTTTGTAAAGTTTTTCTCCATTTATTTTACATTTATTGACATAGAGCAATCCCGATGAATGGCAATCCAGAGTGAAATTCAGCCATTAGGCTGAGGCATTATGGAAACAGGGAGCTTATAATAGCAAACGAGTAAATTAAAAAAAAATAAACCTAGCTTGAATCAGACTTAGGTCGAATTACCCCGTCATTGCATCTACAATCAAGGATGGGCAAGTTACAAATGCACCAGTTAATCATCCTCTATTAAGAGTAAATACTGGTAAAGAATAATATCATCAGGCAGCGTATATCCATAACGTATTGTCCACAATAGATTGAATTCTGTCCCTGTTAAATTTTGTGAAGGACATCAAAATTTTCCTATCTAAAAAACCTGAAATCTGAAAAAGAGTTACTAGCCCCCATGAAAACTTCCCAAATATTGACAACCGACGATTTAATCCAGCAAATTATTTCCAGGGCAAGGGAACAATTTACAGGTTGGTTAGACCTAGGATTTGCCGAAGACAAAAATTTGCGGCTCTATTTTTACGGTGGTTTAATCTACAGTGGCAGTGGCATTCATCCACTTCGTAGTTGGTATCGGCTCCTATCTCGCAACTCTCCGGAATTAATTGAGGATCCCATCGCTCAAAAATTACCGAAACAAGATGGAAATTACCGATTATTAACTCAACTGCTAAAGCAAGAAAAAATCTCACAAGAGCAGATGGGAGAGATTATTGAAAGTACTATTCTAGAAATAATCTTCGATATATTCCAACTCCTAGCACAACCAAACTCTTATCCAGAGTTAGGATTCAACTATAGTTGGATTTCTCAAACTAACATCGATTCACCCTTAGTTGCCTTCCATCCTGAAGAAATGTGGCGACAAGGGATGCAATTGTGGGAAACTTGGCAAAGAGGAGGATTGGCAGAGATATCTCCAAACTTAGCTCCCAAAGTCTTACAAGAGTCGGAATTGCAACGTCAAACGTCAGAATTAATTTACCGAAACCTACTTTCCCTAGCAGATGGTAATTTAACCTTTAGAGATTTAGCGGCAAAATCGAACCGAAACCTTTTAATTATGACTCAACCAATGTTACCCTACATCCGTCAAGAGTTAATCGGACTTATTCCAGTTGATGACTTAAATATCTCCATCAATCTACCTGTATATATTAATAAGACAAAAGAAAAAAAGATCGAAGTAGGTAATCTTGATAATTCCGATTATCAGCCTTCATCAATTAGTCCTTTAGTTGCCTGCATCGATGATAGCCGGATCGATAATATAGCCATAAGTCACATTATTGCCAATGCTGGTTGTCAGTGCATCACGATTCAGGATGGATACGAAGCTATATCGACATTATTATCCCACAAACCCGATCTCATCTTTTTGGATTTAATCATGCCAATTACCAACGGGTTTGAAATCTGTGCCCAAATTCGCCGGATTCCCGTGTTTAAAGATACACCAGTGATTATTGTAACTGGCAAGAATGGTGCGATCGATCGGACAAGAGCGAAGATAGTCGGAGCATCAGGCTTTATCACCAAGCCAATCAAGCAGGAGGAGGTACTGAAAATTTTAAAACATCATCTACCGCTGCTAAAGATCTAGACATATCTGCCCATAATCTGGACAAAGCTCGATATTTTCGGTTTGTAGCCTTACTCTAAAGCTCCAAGAGTTAATCGCCCTCGCCTGCCCCTGTCAAATCTCAGAATCAGGAAAATGGAACAGATTGAGTAAAAATACTCATGACGCTGGGTACTGATTATCAATATAGTATTAAACACTACTAAATTGACGAATCGGTTCCGTATTTCTCGCAGTCCCTCTTACTCTGTAAATCAGAGGTGGGGTTTTGAAGGAAAAGCCAAGTTAGGGTGCTTTCCCCTTGATCGAGGGACGAGGGCAAAATTCCTCGACAATATCATAATAAACAAAGAATTTTCAGGGTTTTCCATTCTACAATCTATCCCGCCACAAGCCTTCAGATTTTTGGACAAAAATCTAGAGGAGGCTATTTTGGCTGTGATAAATTTCTGCGCTGTTGTAGCAATATCCTAACAAAGCCAAGAAATTTTCCGGAATCAGACTCTCAGCACTTGTTTGTACTATTGAAGCCCAAATTCAGTAGCCTGTGCTGTCACAATCGATTTTTCAGAGTGCTAGGCCAAGTTAGTGTAACTTTTTATACGGCACTACTTTCTAGAGAGAAGATTCAATCTCTTCCCCATTCTCGAGCAATCCATATTGTGACATTTGAGGGTGCAGAATGCGATCCTAAGCAGAATAACTTAAAATTAAGACTTTTTTACAATGCTTACCCCGTCATCTGTTAGTTCGATGGAATTGCCGATAGGAAGGCAAGAATTAGTATTCAGCACCGAAGACTTAATCAAACAGATTCAAGATTGCGCCACCAAGCAATTTACAGGTAAGTTAGATTTGCATATTACAGGTGCAAAACCTCAATTATCGAGTCTATATTTTAGCTTGGGTGGTTTAGTTGGTTGTACCAACGATTGGCATACAAATCGTCGCTGGTTTCGCCAACTCTCTTTACACTGTCCCCAATTAATCGTCAATTCTACAGCACCTGAATCGCAGCGGACTGAATGTTGGGATTACAACTCTTTATCCATACTCACCAAACAGGGAAAAATCCCGCTTATGGAGATGGCGGAACTCATTGAAGGCCATGCCATTGAAATGATATTTGATATTATTCAAGCAGGAGAAAAAATTGGTTACATCAAAGGATTACAACTTTTATACAGGCCAATTCCTGAAAATGCCATTGATTTAGGATTAGTTGCGATTAGGGCTGACAAAGCTTGGCGACAAGCCATTCAAGCTTGGCAAGATTGGCAGGAAGCTAACTTAGAAGATATTTCACCCAATCTGGCTCCGAAAATAGTAGAACCTGAACAATTACGCCAGCAAACCTCATCCCATGCTTATCGCAACCTGACAAATTTAGCAGATGGCAATTACACCTTAAGGGATTTAGCAGTCAAGCTAACTCAGACAGCTTTACCCCTAACTCAATCGATTCTTCCCTATATCCGTAACAGGTTAATGAAATTGGTTGAGGTTGAAGATTTAATCCTTGACATTAAGTCTTCTCAGAAAGATAAAAGGATCGAAAGCCAAATAGGGAAGATACCGACAACAGGCAATAAACCCCCTCAACCCTCTACCTCTAATCCAAAAGCTCCCCTGATTGCCTATATTGATGACAGTCGTACCGACAGCCAGACAATGGGTAATATTCTCACCCAAGCTGGCTATCGATTCATCAATATTCAGGATTCAGTACAAGCCCTAATTCAACTTCTCGAACATAAACCAGATCTAATTTTCTTGGATTTAGTCATGCCTATTGCTAACGGTTATGAAATCTGTGCCCAAATTCGTCGAGTTTCTACATTCAAAGACACTCCGGTGATTATTCTGACAGGAAATGACGGTTTTGTGGACAGAGTACGAGCCAAAATGGTAGGTTCTTCGGGCTTTTTATCCAAACCCATTACCTCTGAAAAAATATTAGGAGTTTTACAGAGGTATCACATCAATGAAGTAAGAGGGAATAGGTAATAGATTATAGGGTAAAAGTGAGAGGGAAGAAGTAAGAGATGGAAAATAAAATTTAATCTCTAATCTCTCATCACTAATCTCTAGTCTCTAACCGCTCACCTTTGACCTCTTATCTTTCAACGCTCACCTTTGACCTCTCATCTTTCACCAATAACTACCTTATGAAAACAGTTCTTTTAGTTGAAGACAGTCTAACCGAAACCCAAATCCTGACTAGTTACCTCACCCAGGCTGGTCTCAGTGTAGTCAGCGTTAGTAGTGGAGAAGAAGCTAAAATAAAACTCCAATCTCAGACACCAGATTTAGTGATTCTTGATGTAATATTGCCCGGACAAAGCGGATTTGAAATTTGTCGGGAACTCAAAACAAATGCCATAACAAAAAAAATTCCCATCGTAATTTGTTCTACCAAAGGGACTGAAGCAGATCAACTCTGGGGTTCAATGCTAGGGGCTGATGCCTACCTAACTAAACCAGTAAACCAGCAAGAATTGGTCAAAATTATCCAAAAGTTAACCTAGTTGTTTGCGATCAGTTATTGGTTACTAGTTATTGGTTATTTGCGATTGGCTATTTGATAAACGACTAAAAACCTAAGTCACTCATCCAAATATTGGGGAACGTAAAAATAATAAACCACAACCAATAAACAATATCCAATCCCCAAAAGTTAATGACAAACAATCAAGAAACAATAACAAAAAACAAAAAAAATCGTGCTAGTAGCTGTCAATTATATCAAAACTCCATCAGTTGAGCGCTTAGTCAAGCTGTGGGCAGAGCGCTATAAACCAGACTTATCTTCTCTTGCCTCAGAGGAAGACGATCCTCGATCCTATACAGATTTGATTGAAGCAGCTTCCCCAGAAAGTAGACCATTAACTGCTAAGAAATTACACCAGAGATTGATTGCAATAAAGTGTCAGATGGCAGGGATACAAACGAATTGTCTCTACGCTTATATTCCGAATATTGTGGATTTATCTGAGGCAAACAAACTGGCTAATTTTGCCCTGCTAATTTATCTAAAAATACTGGAAATTTATCAACAAACTTCGCCAACTGCTCGAGAGGAAAAAGCCCTTATTTCAACAGCGATAGCTACGTCTGGTGAGGTTTCCTTTTCATCATGGGAAATGCTTTCTACAGAAGCTTGGGGAATGCCAGGAATTCAAGAGATAGCCACCGCGCTTGAGCCTATATTACTCGAATTTCAAGAGCAACATATTCTCTCACATAATTGGCACACCCTTGGCTTTATAACCACACTGTTAAACTTCAGCAATAAATTGCTACTCTTATCTGAAAAGTTGACACCAGCAGAGCAAATACTTATTCAACCCTACTTGAAATTTGTTGAAGAACAAGTTGCTCTACCTTGGCAAAGAGTTTGTATAGCGGCTGCCCAGTATGATGTTAACTCACCCATTTTTAAGTTAGTAGAGCAATTGTTTCCAGTTTCTCGCGATATTGCCAAAGTTGTTTACTCCCGACTGATGGAATTGCTACCCAATCATCGGAGTCGTAGAGGCGAGTTAACAGATCCCGGAATTACGCACTCTTGTCTGCGGGACTTGGAAATGTTTCAAGCTTACCTTTGGCTATGCCTTTTAGAGAAAAGTATGGCTCCAATTGAATCAGAATTACTCGATTTATGCGTGATGGTAATGACGGCAGTTCATGTCAAATGGGAAATGACTGAATTGTGGAATAAGCTCTTAAGTGAAGAAATTTTAGCTCGCTTGACACCAGATCAAAGAACGATATTACAACCTTATACAGATGGTCTGCAGCAAGCATTTTTGAAGCATAGAGATCGATTTGACATCCCAATATTAAACAAGATAAAACCAGAAATACTCAGCAACAATACCCAGAAAAGAGGAGAGATAAAGCAAAAAATTCTAGGGCAAAACTACAAAAAAAACGGAGAATCAATTCAGTTAAGTTATATGAGCCAAGAAATAGAAAGACTAACAAAAAAGATGGATGAATTGGATCGAGAATTAGCTCGTACTAGAGAGCAACTAACCCAAAAACGCGATCGGTTTGGCATATCTCAACGAGATAAGGACTGAAACAGAGGATAATCGGGTTACTCATGGCTAATGAAGAACAAGATCCTTAATCCAATGCTCCGATTAAGCAAAGATAAATAACAAGCAAAAAATAACAAATAAATAACAACCACTAACTAACAATAAATGACCAATGAATTCACTTGATTCAGTATTAACAGCAAGTACCCTCGATCCATTATCTTTAGAACCCTTACCTCCAGATAGGAGAACCCGATTGTTGCGTTTTCCTCTGGGTTTGGAAGATAGTGCATTATTACCATTAGGAGAGATTGCGGAAATTTTGAGGGTAAATGTGGCGGAAATTCTCCCCGTACCTAAAATGCCTGGTTGTGTTTTGGGAATTTGTAATTGGCGGGGAGAAATGCTGTGGTTAATCGATATTAACCATCTAGTTGGCGGTTATCCTTTGTTGCAGCAAGAGCAAATATTAACATCTGTTGTGGCGATGGTGATTCAGGCTAATGAACAGTCTTTAGGTTTGGTAGTGCCACAAGTTAATGATATCGAGTTATACGACTTGGAGCAAATCCAAACAGCCGCTTCGGGGCTATTTCCCTCCAGGCTTCTACCGTTTATTTTGGGGGCTATACCTGGAGACAAGGGTACTGTTTTGAATGTAAGAGCAATTATTCAGTCTCCCTTGTGGCAGGTGCATCGAAGTTGAATTGTTTTTTGTTTTTTGTTTTCAGGTAAGAATAAGCAACAACTAATAAGGGTGGGGAGTGGGGGGGGTGAGTGGGGAAGGGGTGAAAAAAATTACCAACAAATAACAACTAACAACCAGCAACTAACAACGAAAATCTAACGACTAACGACCAAAACAATACCGAGAAAATTATGCAAGAACTTGCTCAATTAGAACCAAGAAACAATACTTCTGAAGTTGAGTTAAACCAATCTGGTAGTAATAGTAACTTACTGAGTATCGAACAACAACTTAAGGATCAACGGCAACAATTAGTCGCTATTATCCACAAGATGAGCCAAGCAACAAGCACTGATGCTTTGTTGCAAATTACGATTACGGAGATTCGGGATCGCTTAAAAGTTGACAGGGCGCTGATTTACCGCTTCCAGAGTGAGAAACAGGGGATGGTATTGGCTGAGTCTATGCTCCTCGGCTATACTCCCAGCCTGGGAGAGTCTTTACCAGCTCTGATATTTGGTGCTGAGAATCAAGAGGAATATGACCAAGAGCAGGTGGTATTCCTAGATAATATTTATCAAAATGGCTTAAGTCCTTACCATATCCAATTACTGGAAAAGTTCCAAGTAAAAGCCAGTCTGAGTTTGCCGATTCAGATTGAAGGACAAATGTGGGGCTTGCTGGTGGTACAGCAATGTGCTACACCTCGGCTATGGCAGGAAGCAGAAATTAATTTCCTCTGCCGAATTGTTAGTGAATTGAGGATAAGTTTGCATCCTTCTGAAATCCGAATCCAAAAGCAAAAACGGGAACTACAGGACAAAATTATCGCTAAAGTTGCTAACAAAATTCAGCAATCCCAAGACACGATTAGCCTCTTTGAAACTACCACTCAAGAAGTCCGGCAACAGCTAAAATGCGATCGCGTTGCTGTTTATCGTTTCGAGCCTGATTGGAGTGGGAAGTTTGTGGCGGAATCAGTCACTCCTGGTTGGGTTCCTTTAGTGGGGCCAAGTATCCAAACTGTCTGGGCAGATACCCATTTGCAAGACACTAGAGGCGGGCGGTATCGCAATTACGAAACCTTTGTTGTTGAAGATATCTATAAGGTGGGGCATGAGCCTTGTCATATTGAAATTTTAGAACAATTTCAAGTCAAAGCTTACATTATTGCTCCCATATTCCAAGGAGAAAAACTTTGGGGATTGCTCGCTGCTTACCAAAACTCAGCTACCCGTTTCTGGCAACCTGAAGAGGTAAATTTTATCACTCAGATTGGGCGACAATTTGGACTAGCCGTACTCCAAGCTGAGTATATGGAAAAACTCCGGGCACAATCAACTCGATTCAATAAGGCAGAAGAAATCGAACGATTAGCCGCCAAAGTTAGTGACAGATTGCGTCAACCCAGTAATGTGGATAATCTCTTCCGCAATGCTACTCAAGAAGTGCGGCAGATGCTAAATTGCGATCGCGTTGCTGTCTATCGTTTCAACCCTGACTGGGGTGGGGAATTTGTCGCTGAATCAGTAGGGCAAGGTTGGGTGAAACTAGTTGGTCCTGATGTGCAAAAAGTCTGGACTGATACTAATTTACAAGAAACTCAAGGTGGTCGATATGCTAAGGGTGAAAGCCTAGCGATTGATGATATCTATAAAGCCGATCACGCTCAGTGTCATATTGATATCTTAGAACAGTTTCAGGCTAAAGCTTACATTTTAGTTCCAATTTTTCAGGGACAAAAACTCTGGGGTTTATTGGCTGCTTATCAAAACGATCGACCCCGCCATTGGGAATCTCTGGAAGTTAGCTTGCTAAATCGGATTGCCCGTCAGTTTGGGATTGCCCTCCAACAAGCTGAATATACCGAGCAGATGGAAAGGCAAAATACTCTCATGGCAAAGGCCAAAAATCTGGAACAGTCGGCGATTAAAATTATCGATCAAAATCGTCAGTCTTTGGAAATGAACTTGATTTTCAAGACTACGGTAATTGAAACGCGACAATTATTAAAAGCTGACCGAGTTTGCGTATTTCGCTTTTACCCAGATTCTGGTTACAACGATGGAGAAGTAGTAGCAGAAGATGTGGTATCAAATTATAGTTCGGCAATGTCAGTTAAAGTTCACGATCATTGCTTTGGCGAACAATTTGCCCCTCTGTATCTTGACGGACGAATTCAAGCAATTTCTGATATTTACAGTGCCGGATTAAGTTCTTGTCATGTAGAGCTACTCTCTCAATTCCAAGTCCGCGCTAACTTAATCGCGCCACTAGTGAAAGGTAATCAATTGTGGGGATTATTCTGCATTCATCAGTGTTCTGGGCCTCGCGATTGGGATGAGATTGAGATTGATTTTGTCAAGCGAGTTGGGGCGCAGTTGGGCGTTTCCTTACAGTTTTCTGATTATATAGATCGAGTGGAAGCCCAGTCTGCTCAACTGAAGAAAGTGACAGGGGTGGAACGTTCCGCCAGCCGCGCAATTGACAAGATTCGCAAAACTACTGATGTTGAAAGTATTTGTCGGGTTACTACTCAAGAAGTACGACAACAACTTCGTTGCGATCGCGTTGCTGTCTATCAATTTTTACCAGATTGGAGTGGCAAGTTTATCTCTGAGTCAGTAGCCGGAAGTTGGGTGCGATTAGTAGGCCCAGATATTGAAACTATTTGGCCTGATACCTATTTGCAAGAAACTAAAGGTGGGCGATATGCCAAGAAGGAAAGTTTTGCGGTTGATGATATTTATCAAGCCGGACATTCCCCTTGTCACGTGGAAATTTTAGAACAATTTGAAGTCAAAGCTTATCTCCTTGCCCCAATTTTTACCGGAGATAAACTCTGGGGGATATTGGGTGCTTACCAAAATTCCAGCCCCCGTCACTGGGAAGAGACGGATATTAATTTCTTATCTCAGATTTCCCTTCAGTTTGGGGTGGCTTTGCAACAGGTACAGTATATCGAACAATTGCAAACCCAATCGATTCAATTAAGTCGAGCCGCTGAATTGGAACGGGGGGCAGTGAAAATTGTTAATAGTATTCGCCAAACGGTAAATTTGGAGAAAATTTTCCAAACAACTGTCCAAGAAACTCGACTACTCCTGGGTGCGGATCGAGTGGGTGTCTATCGTTTCGATTCAGATCTTGGCTACGATTATGGTGAATTTGTAACTGAGGATGTTTTGTCCGGTTACAAGTCGGCGCTAGAGGTGAAGATTAAGGATCATTGCTTTGGAGAAAGGCACGCGGAAAGATATAAAAGTGGCAATATTTTTACCCTCACGGATATTTCCAATGCAGGGCTTTTAGATTGCTATGTTGCTACTTTAGAGCAATTCCAGATTCGGGCTTCTTTGGTAGTACCAATTCTGAAAAATCGCGATTTATGGGGTTTATTCTGCATTTATCAGTGCAATGGACCACGTGAATGGCAGAAAAATGAAATTGAGTTTGCCAAGCAGATTGCGGCGCAGTTGGGGGTGGCTTTACAACAAGCGGAATATATCGAACAATTACAAGCAACTTCTGCTCAATTAGCCGCATCAGCTCAACGGGAGAAAGGGGTAACCAAAATTATTGCCAGAATTCTCCGCTCTTTGGATGCTCAGACTATTTTCCACACCACCACCCAAGAAATTCGCTATCTTCTAGAATGCGATCGCGTACTTCTCTATCGCTTGAATTCTGACAATTCTGGGGAGTTTGTGGCTGAGTCGGTTGGCAGTGATTGGGTGGGGCTGCTTAATAGTCCAATTCAACCAAGTATCAACTATCTCCTCGGTGAAGGGGGAAGTCAAATCAGTCGGTATCGTCAGCGGGAAAATTTGGTAGTTCCCAACATTTCTCAAGCTGGTTATCCGGCGAATCAGTTAGAAGTTTTAGAACAATTACAAGCTAAAGCTTTGGTAGTTATTCCTGTATTCGTTGGTGAAAATTTGTGGGGATTGTTAAGTGTTTACCAAAATAAATTACCTCGTCACTGGGAAGAAACTGAAGTAGGTGCAATCTCTCAAATTGCTTTACAAATGGGTGCAGCAATCCAATTAGTAGATTACCTGGAACGAGTGCAGCAACAGTCGAAAGCCTTGACCACATTAGCTCAACGGGAAGCCAATTTTATCAGTTTAATTGATTCTATCGGACAGCGAATTGCGGAACGTTTGCGCAACCGTAATTTCAACTACGATAGTCTCTTCCGTACTATTACTCAGGAACTCCGACAATTACTAACAGCGGATCGAGTTGCTATCTATCGCTTTCATCCTGATTGGAGTGGAGAATTTCTCATTGAAGATGTCAGTGGCAGTACAATGAGACTAGCTGGAACCAGTGCCGCTATTGCGATTGACCCCATTTTACAGGAAACTGAAGGCGGTCAATATCGCAAAAATGAATCTAGTACAGTGGAGGATATTAACCAAGTTAAAGACTTGACATTCCCCAAAGAATTGCTGATGGAATGGGGCGTAAAAGCCTATACTATTGCCCCTATATTTCAGGGCGAAAAGCTGTGGGGTTTGCTGGTAACTCACCAAAATTCTGAACCTCGTGTCTGGGAAAAGAGTGAAATTAACTTATTAGTCCAAATTTCCCGGCAGTTAGGTATTGTGCTGCAACAGGCAGAATTTGTCGAACAAATTCAGACACAATCCCAACAGCTTGCAGAAGCCGCTGCACGAGAAAAAGCTGATAAGGAAGTACTGCAACGACATGTAATTCAGTTACTATCATCAGTACGTCCAGCCCTCCAAGGAAATCTTACTGTCCGCGCGCCAATAACTGAAGATGAAGTTGGTACTGTAGCCGATGCTTATAATAATACCTTGCAAAGTTTGCGCGGTATTATTAAACAAGTGCAAGAATCCTCGCGAAAAGTTGCCCAAACCTCACTGGAAAGTGAATCTTCAATTACCAGTCTCACCAACCAAGCGCAGCAGCAATTCCAAGCACTAAACCTCGCTTTGGGGCAAATTGAAAAGATGGTTAATTCTACCAAAGGAGTGGAAAGCAGCGCCCAACAGGTGGAAGTAGCTGTGCAACAAGCCAATCAGACGGTGCGACAAGGGGATGGGGCAATGAATCGCACTGTGGAAGGGATTCTCGATATCCGGGAGACAGTGGCAGAAACCAGCAAGCGACTCAAGCGCTTGAGCGAATCAACCCAAAAAGTTTCGCGAGTGGTAAACTTAATTAGTAACTTTACTACCCAAACCCAACTCCTAGCTTTAAACGCATCAATTGAAGCTACCAGGGCAGGCGAATACGGACGCGGTTTTGTGGTGGTAGCCGATGAAGTTCGTTCTTTGGCACGTCAGTCAGCAGAAGCTACCAGCGAAATTGAACAACTGGTGCAAGAAATTCAACAGGGTACGGCTGAAGTATCTACCGCAATGGAAACGGGTATTCAACAAGTAGCTCAAGGTACTACTTTAGTGAGCGAAACCCGTCAAAATCTGAACGCTATTGTTGAAGCTACAGCTCAAATCAGCCAATTAGTCCAAGGTATTACTCAGGCAACTCAGTTACAAACCTCTGAGTTTGAATCTGTAACTCAAACTATGAGTCAGGTAGCCACAATTGCTAACCAAACTTCTGATAATTCTATCGGACTTGCTACATCGTTTAAGGAACTCTTGACTATGGCTCAAAATCTGCAAAGTAGTGCGGATCAATTCAAGGTTGATTAGTTGTTGGTTGTTGGTTGTTGGTTATTTGAGGGAATGGTGAATAAGATAAGTTCAAAGATTACCTAATTTATCTTTCCCTCAATTGACAAATTCGATTGCCAGATAGCCCAACATCTCGACAGCCCGATAGCCCGACAGTGGTTCAAACCACTGTCTCACAGCTAAAGTCCTCTAAAGAGGACTGAAAAAACAAAAAAATATAGTTTATTTTAATGGACTGAAGCTATTAGCTGTAGACTTGAGTCCACGGCGGATTTTGAAGCTTAAAGATCCTGGGAAGAGCTACCATCTAAACAAACAACTAACAACCAATAATCAATAACAAACAAGCAACAACCATGAAAAAAATAATTAACTGGATTAACCAAATAATCGAGGAATTAACCCCTGTCAACCCTGACAGAATGCTTGTTACAGAGCTTGGTCAATATTCAAATCGAGATTTCCTCACCAATCATCACCTAATTATTACCAATTACCAAGCCTCAAATTCCTTAAATCCTAGCGGACAATCCCATAGTATTAATCCCAAATACCGAATGATTAACAACGAACCAACAATTCAGGAACAAGGATACCAGTATTTTCTCCAAGAAGCACAAGAATTATTACAAGTAATCGAAAGAGAATTACTAACTTTAAGAGAAGATTACAATATCAATAAAATCCATAACTTAATGCGGACAACCCATACCCTCAAAGGTGCAGCCGCTAGTGTAGGATTAGAAACAATTAAAACAGTATCTCACTACTTAGAGGATATTTTCAAAGCCTTATTTAATCCAGACTTATCGATTGATGCCGAAGTTGAAGCCTTATTATTTGAAGGATATGAATGTCTGCGACTGCCCATAACAGCGCAACTGACAGGGGGACAAGTTAACGATGGAGAAATACTGGATCGCACGGCGGCTATTTTTGCCCAATTGCAAGAAAAGTTGGGGGACTGCTTTAACTCAGAAAACGAAATCCCTTCTTCAGTAGAATTAGGTTTTGACGTTACCGAGTCTATTTTTGAAATGGGGGTAAGTCAGCGATTAGAACAAATTGCTGATGCGATCGCAACTGGCGATCCTCACATCGTAGCAGATATGCTCCGGGTTCAGGCTGAAGTCTTTATTGGTTTGGCTGAATCGATGAATTTACCAGGGTTTGGCGCGATTGCCCAAACTGCGATTGCCGCGCTGGATTTGACACCAGATTTGGCGATTTTCATTGCTCAGACAGCCTTAGCCGACTTTAAAAAAGGACAACAAGCGGTACTAAATGGCGATCGCGCTCGAGGTGGCGAACCTTCTCTCACTTTACAACAATTGGCTGGTTTAATTCCCAGCAGTGAAGAAATTCCCCCATTCCAGAAATTAGAAATCCCTAGCGCAATTCCAGACTTGCCAGAAGAGAAAAGAGATAATTTTGATTTACCTGAAGATTCAGGACTTCAATTACCCACTTTCGACTCAATTAACCATGAGCCAGAAGTGACAGAAGTAACCAATGAAGAGCTTGAATTTACACTAGTCCAGAATGGAGAATCAGTCACTCTTAGCCATCTCGCTGATTCCCTTGGCTTACAGTGGAGTTTAGAAGAATTTCAACAAGAGAGATTGAGAGACTTAGAATTTCAAGAATTCGATCCCAGCTTGGCTGAATTCCAAAAATTTGAGTCAGAAGTACAAGAAGCAAACTTACCAGAATTAACTGAATCGGAATTTAGCATTGATGAATCTCCCTTATCAGATCTCAATTTACCAGGCTTCCAGGAATCTGAGTTAAATTTAGCCCCATCTCAGTCATCAACAAACTTATCAGAATCTCAGGAGAAAGAATCAGCAAATATCCTCCTCGAATCGATTTGGGGTACTGCCCCAGATTTACCAACATCCGACAATATGTCTGGAGATGAAATAGAGAATAGTGAAATAACCAGCACCAGAATCGACGAGCAAAACGAGATTTATCAAGATGGGGCAGAGGCAGAAACCCAGAAAGAGACTGAAATAGAAGCTTCATGGGCAGAAAATGCGATCGCAAAAGAAACATCTCCAGTAAACATCCATATCGAAGCAGAAAAGCCAGAGACAAAAGATTTTTCTTCTCCCTTATCTTCTGCCACTCCTTCCGTTCCTGCCACTCCTCCCACTTCTCCATCTTCAAATCGAGAAAAAGAATCAACTTCTGTCTCTGAAACAGTACGAGTAAATGTTGAACATTTAGAAAGTTTAAATTACTCCATTGGTGAATTACTTACCAACCAAAACCGTCAGTCACTAGAAAACGAACAAATGCGCCTAGCTGTTCGTTCCCTCATCTCCCGTCTCCAACAACATCAGCGACTCTTGGATCAACTACAAGATTGGTACGATCGCGAATTTAATTGGTCTAGGCAACGGTGGAATTGGCAGTTGGGAATGGTTCATGAACCAGGAGATTTAAAGATCCGTAAAAGTAGTTTTACTTTCCTCAATCACCCATCCTTAATTACCAATCAATTCGATCCCCTCGAATTGGAAAATTATCACGAATCAGGATTACTAATTCAGTCAATTATTGACGATGCAGTCCAACTATCAGAGGCAACTGAAGCAATTGATTTATTTGCCAGATCCTCTCAGCAGACAATGGAAAAACAACGTCGCTTATTAACCAGTACCCGCGACACCATTGTCGAAGCCCGAATGTTACCTTTAGGAGAGATATTTAGTCGTTTTCCCCGCGTGTTGAAACAGTTGGAAACCTTGCACAAGAAACCAATATTTTTGGACTTGCGCGGCAATGATGTTTTAGTAGATAAAACTATTGCCCAGAAACTTTACGATCCTTTACTTCATCTCGTTCGTAATGCCTTCGACCACGGGATTGAGTCTCCCGCTATTCGACAACAACGAGGCAAGTCTCAGGAAGGTAACATTGCAATTTCTGCCTATTATCGGGGCAAACATTTAGTAATTGAAGTGGGCGATGATGGACAAGGATTAGATTTCGATCTGATTCGTCAACGAGCTGTGGAACGTAAACTAATTGATGAAGATAATGCCAGATTATTTAATGAATCTCAACTTACAGATTTACTCTTTGAACCTGGTTTTTCTACAACATTTAGTGTCAACGATCTTTCAGGAAGAGGTGTTGGTTTAGATGTAGTTCGTTCCCAGATACAATCTCTCCAAGGTTCAGTAGTGGTTGAATCTACACTCTACTGGGGCACAACCTTCAGACTACTAATTCCTCTCAGTTTAACCATCGCTAAATTACTCCTGATTCAAGCCAACGACAGTATTTATGCTTTACTATCAGATGCAATTGAACAAATAATTATTCCTCAACCTAACCAAATCCGAAGCTGGGAAGATGGAAAAGTATTGCGTTGGGGAAAGGGGAATAATGAGGAACTGATTCCGATTTTTCAATTGAGCAATGCCCTAGATTATTCCTCCCCAAGAACCAAAAATATTTCCATAAAATCTCGGCATTATTTGGGGAATATCAAACAGGACAAGCCTATTATTCTTATCAGCCACCAGGATAAAATTATCGGTCTGGAAGTAGATCAGTTAATCGGGGAACAGGAATTAGTTATTCGTCCTTTGGGTGCAACAATCGTACCACCTAGCTATGTTTATGGTGGTAGTATTCTACCAGATGGTCACCTGACACTAGTGATCGATGGATCGGCTTTAATGGACTATTTATGCGAAAAACAAAATTATAATGCCACCAGTAAAGATCTCTCAGTAACTAGCGCTAAATTACACCAACGTCAGATCTCAGGTACAGAGGAAAAACAACTTCCAGGAGGAAAGGATCCAACAGATAAAAGACTAGCAAAAACTCAGGAAGTAGACTGGCTGCTCCCTAAATTAGTTCTCCTCGTTGATGACTCGATCACTGTGCGCCAAACTGTGACGCTAACCTTACAAAAATCTGGCTATCAAGTATTGCAGGCTAAGGATGGTTATGAAGCAATTGAGCAACTTCAAAATAATAGCAATATTCAGTTAGTTATCTGCGATATTGAGATGCCCCGAATGAACGGATTTGAGTTTCTCAAATACCGTCAGCAAGATCCAGATTTAACCAATATTCCTGTGGTAATATTGACATCTCGCAGTGGCGAAAAGCACCGGACAATCGCATCAGAATTAGGTGCAACAGCTTATATCAGCAAACCATATCTGGAACACCATCTATTAACAACCCTTGCAGATGTATTTCCTAAGACTCCTGTGGGTAGTTAAGGGAGAGATACACGGAGAGGTGGGGATGGGGTAATGACTAATTAATTATTTCCTCAACCCACAATAAACAATAAATAAGCAACAACCAAGAAATAACTAACAACAACTATGGAAGATAATTTAAACTCAGAAAAATTTATCGTTTTTAGGATTGGGGATTGCCTCATGGCACTACCCATCAGCGACGTGTTGAAAGTCGTTAATTGTCCAGTGGGAGACAACAGTGGATTAAGAAGCATGGGGCTAGTTCAACTTGGTCGCCATACAATTCGGGTGTTTGATTGGCGTGAAGAGTTAGGATCCAAGAGTTTATCAGATTTTGGAGATCGCAAATCTTTTTTATTGATTACCCGCACTTCAATTGGAGAACTTTATGGCATTGTCGTGGATGAACCACCAAATTTAGTAGAATTACCTCTAGATTTAATGCGAAACATCCCTCAATCTGAAAATAGATCCGGTGTTTTTAACATGGTTAGATATGCTGCTGTTGTTTCCCACCAAGAAATGACGACAACAATTTTTTTACTCGATTTGACACGACTTGAAGATAGTGAGATGGCTTCCCCTTCCTTTGGGATCGGAACTTCTTATCCCCTAGCCTTGAAATCTTTTTAAGCGGGCATTTTAAATTATTGACTAGATTGTATTGTTAATTGTCACTTGTTAACTGGGCTATAACTCTCAATTATCCACTGTCAACTGTCCACGGCTTTAAATCTAAAACTCATCAAGTCTAGAAGTCGGGTTTCTTCAAGAAACCCGACTTGCGATTTTAGGGTTTATTTCCGCACTTCAACAAACCAGACAAACAGATGTATGATTGACAACGATATCTACGCGATCTATAGTTGAAAGCCAATTAATATGAATGCCTTTCGCGTCGGAATTGCAGGTCCTGTCGGTTCGGGAAAAACTGCCCTCTTGGATGCCTTGTGCAAGAGGATGCGAGAATCCTATCAGATTGCCGTGGTGACCAATGACATTTATACTCAGGAAGATGCGCAGTTTTTAGTCCGGAGTCAGGCATTAGAGAGCGATCGCATCCTCGGTGTGGAAACGGGTGGTTGTCCCCATACCGCCATCCGAGAAGATGCCTCAATGAATCTGGCGGCAATTGAACAATTGGAGGAAAAGTTTACCGATCTCGATTTGGTATTCTTGGAAAGTGGTGGCGATAATTTGGCCGCAACTTTCAGTCCAGAATTAGTGGATTTAACGATCTACGTCATTGATGTGGCTGCGGGTGATAAAATTCCTCGCAAAGGAGGGCCGGGAATTACTAAATCTGACCTATTGGTAATTAATAAAATTGACCTAGCCCCCTTAGTAGGTGCTGATTTAGAGGTAATGGAAAGGGATGCAAAAAAAATGCGCGGCTCCAAACCTTTTGTCTTTGCGAATTTGAAGACTAAGTTGGGTGTAGCAGAAGTCATTGATTTTATTAGACTCCATATTGGTTGACGAACAAAGATCTCAATTAAAACTGACACCCAACTCGTATCTTTAAGGTGTGTTATGCCCAAGCTAACGCACCATTAACTTGTATCTGTAGCCGGATTAGTTATACCCTTTATCTCAAAAAGGCTCTTAAGCAGGGGGCTGGGGAGAAAAACCATTAAGATAATAGCCGGGGTTTCTTGATTCGGATTTTGTATCAACTATCAACTATCAACTATAATCAAGTCATCGACAGACGGATGGGTATCCCCATCACCCTTTCTGTGGTTTACCTAGAAATTGCCCAACGGCTTGATTTCCCCATGGTGGGAGTAAATATGCCGGGACATTTTTTAATTCGCCCAGAGTGTGAAGATGTAGGTATTGTTGTCTATCCCTTCAATTGAAACGGGAAATTTAAAAACTTGATAAAAAGTATACAGAGGAAAAACAGGCACTGTGAAGTTTAAACAATCCTTGGTTAAGGATGACGTTTTGAGGACTAAAAGTCTCAATGAGAAAAAGTGCATTATACTATCGATCTTATCCCCCCAGATGTACTGACGTAGTTGATAGTTCAATCTTCAACCTTCAAGATTCATCCTTCAGTTGACAAATTTGCCTTCCCCAGTTATCCTAATAAAGTCACCGTCCTTAAAACAAGTTCATTTTCCTTCACTTTTGTTATAAAATAACAAAATACCCAAATCTGATAATGACTCCATAAGTGGGTATGCAGAACCAGTTATCAGGAACCCGGATAAAGTTATATTTGTCCGTATAATTAAGTAATACCACACTACCCCCACTTGTAGAACAGTTGAGGTGGACTAGAAACGAACCCATGTCACAGATTAACGCTTGTTCGCAAATTAAATGTCCTTTTTGTGAGGCTCAACCTGCTGTGGGTAGATGTACCCGATACAGTCAGCCCACTCAATGTCACCTCACCACTATGTTTGAGTTTGAATCTGATGGCTCTTGGCTATTTGTCACGAATCAGACTGTCTTAACTCAAATGCAAAAGGTAAACGACCGCTTTTTGTCCAAAGACAAGGAGAGCCGCAAACAACTCGAACAGTTACGACGGAAAAAGCCAACTCTCATAACAGACAGGAACCAGATTAAAGAGTTAGTACCTGAAACTTAGCCTGGAGGATCGATCGTTTTGACTGCCATCCCCCCGACTCCCTTGCTCCTCTCCCAACCAGACAGCAAACGAAAAAAGATGTAAGATAATAGTTTTGGGTAAAATTTTAGTCACCAGAGGAACAAGGAAGTTATATGTCAAGATATAGAGGCCCGCGTCTGCGGGTTATTCGCCGTCTAGGAGAGTTGCCAGGTTTAACTCGCAAATCAGCACGGCGTTCATATCCACCGGGACAACACGGGCAAGCACGGAAGAAGCGGTCAGAATATGCCATCCGACTCGAAGAAAAGCAGAAATTGCGCTTCAACTACGGACTCTCAGAAAGGCAGTTAATCCGTTACGTTCGTAAAGCCCGTCGCACAACAGGTTCCACGGGTACGACTTTACTGCAAATGTTGGAAATGCGACTGGATAACACTGTCTTCCGTCTGGGAATGGCGGGGACTATCCCCGGTGCGCGTCAGTTAGTGAATCACGGGCATGTCACCGTCAATGGCAAAGTTGTTGATATTCCCAGCTATCAGTGTCGCCCCGGTGAAGTAATTAGCGTTAAAGACACGGAAAAATCTCGCCGTCTAGTCCAACAAAATCTAGAATTTCCAGGTTTGGCAAACCTCCCCAGTCATTTAGAGTTTGACAAAACGAAGCTTACAGGTAAAGTCAATAGCGTGATCGATCGCGAATGGGTGGCTTTACAAATTAATGAACTCCTTGTGGTTGAGTTCTACTCCCGTCAAGCTTAAGTTATGGGTTGTTGGTTGTTGGTTATTGGTTGTTGGTTATTGGTTATCAGGAACTTTGTCAAGATTTTTGAATGAATAGGGTGGCGATCGCTAATTCCCCCTAATATTGAGATACTTCACGATGTGAGAGGTGTCTATGTCCCGGAAGCGCATCCAAAGAAAAAACCCTTGGCAGCCAACTCCTGCTCCAGATTTCCTCCAAAGTCGTGGTTTGGGCAACGGGAAGAAAATCAGGGAACCAAAATTACCCACAACCAGCGACATATTGCGGACTCGTCCGTTTGCGCCTCGTAACCAGGATGTATCGACACCAAAGGATACTCGTTCGTTTGAAGAAAAGACAAAAGGGGTTGAATTTGCTTACAACGGGTTTACTATTCCAGTCGTCCAGCGAGAGGAAGTTGCAGAGGAAAATAGTCAAGAGCAAGCTGAAGGTGAAACTCGTGCAGCGAATATTCCCACATTTGCACCTTCTACACCACCAGAGAATTCGATATTGAGTCCGTTTTCTTTGTTCAAGACTGATGGGTTAGGTCAAGAGGGGACTGTCCACCGAGAGGAAGTTTTAGAGGAAGAAATAGAGCAGCAAGCGGAAGTAGGAATACAAGAGCAGCACTTAGAAGCACCACCGGATGATGGGACAATTCAGCGAAAGTGTGCTGAGTGTGCAGCGGAAAACTCAGAGGAAAAAGACAGAGAAATCATTCAGTCGAAAGCAGATATATCTGGTATTAGTGGTGAAAATTTCAACAAAAATCTCTTCAAGCCAGTACCATTAAATAAACAGTCTCATACCGGACAAAATTCCCTTCTGCCAGAAGGAGGATTGCCAAACTTCTTAAATAAAAATTTAAGTGGATTCTTATTGACGAAAAAAGTCTCTACTCCACTGCCAGAGGGAGAAGTTTCAGCACCAGCAACTCCAGAGATCAAACCAGAGACAGCAGTTACTAATCCTCAATCAGAGGTAGCAGCGGCAACTCCAGAAACAAAAGAACTTCATCAACCGATTCAAGCCAAGTTAACTGTGGGAGAAGCGGGGGATAAGTATGAGCAAGAAGCTGATGCTGTAGCTGCTCAGGTGGTAGAAAAGATTAACTCACCTCAACTCCAACAGCCAGTGCAGCGCCAGTCAGACACAGGGGTGACCTCAGTGCCTAATATAACAGTGATGCGCCATAGTGAGGGGGGTACTGGTGAGGGAGCGTCGGTAACTGCTGATGTGGAGGAAGGTATCCAACGGGCGCGAGGTGGGGGACAAGGGCTTGATGAATCGGTTCGAGAACCGATGGAGGGGGCGTTTGGTGCTGATTTTAGTGGGGTAAGGGTTCATACGGGTGATGAAGCGGTGCAGATGAATCGGGAGTTGGGGGCGCAGGCGTTTACCCATGGGAGTGATATTTATTTTGGAGAGGGGAAGTCGCCTGGGAATGATGAGTTGACGGCGCATGAGTTGACGCATGTGGTGCAGCAGACAGGAGCAATTCCAACTAAACGAGTTCCCAAACAACCAATTCTTAATCTTGAACGAGAAGTTGATCAATTTCCAGAGCGAACCGTGACACCAATTGCTGGTGAACAGGACAAGATGCAATCGCTGAGTTCTGCCCCCGTAGGAATTGCCAAGCAAGTTATTTGGAGACATACCCAAGATATACCAGAAAATCTTCTGCTGGTTCTTGATGTGGATGATGGCGATTTTGTAGGAGGATGTGTGAAGAAAATTGTTCCCCATGTTGGCGCAAAATTGATTAAAAAAGGAGTCGCCAAAGGAGAAAAAAATATGCTTTTTGATATTCATATCGGATTTGTGGAGAATGAAAAAGGTGAGTATTGTATCTTCTTCTATGAAAGTGTTTCACGAGACTGCGAGATGCAATGTTATCCGTCGGAAGAAGAAGCATACAAGGCTTGGGAAGAAATCAAAGAATGGTTGATTGATCTAATTAAAAAGGTACTTATAGTACTGGCAATTGCTGCAATTGCTATTGCTTTAGCAGCGATTGCTGTCTTGATCGCAGACGCAATTATGGCAGCACTTGCTGTTTTGATCTTAATATGATGGACTATTTAAACCGGGATCATTTAATCTTTCAGGTATCGCCAGCAAAGCGTATTTTAGCGGTACAGATATTGCTAAATATAGCTCTACTATCCAGCCACTCCTTTCGGATTCAGTTCGATCGTAACCGACTGCAACAAGTCATTGGAATAGAGGAACTAATGAAATTAATGCCGGGACTTCCAGAACCAGTGGCGCTGATTGAGTCAACAAGTGCTTATGATATTCATGAGGAGCCACTAAATACTGACAAAATTGAAATATTACAACGCTTGCTATCGTTTGAACTAGAAGGCTGGAATGACCTTCCACTCAATTACATTGAGAGCATTACACTCCTAGACACCACTAAAAAAATTGTCTTTCGGGGAAACAATATGAATGTATTTCAGCTTTTTGCCCTACCAAAACCAGAACACATAGCTTTAATTGAAGCTTATGCCAGTGAAGGCATTCCAGAAGAAGTCATTGAGCAAGTAGAAATTGATTCAAGTAGTCTATATCCTTAACTATAGTGCAGTTTATGGGAAATATCGCTGACGAAAGAGGATAAATGGAAAACTATATTGCCATCCTGCTAACCCTAGCTTTAAACTCGTCATCTTGTGTAATTCAAGAGAACAATGTTATGCCGTCGCAAATTACGCAATCAGTAGTAGCACGGCAAATCAAGAGGCAATTCCTCAAGTAGAATTTGAGTCACCTGCTACTGGACAACCCAAGCTGGCAACGGGGGCAACTACAGGAAAAGATCCCACGCCTGACCAATTCGTGAAGGCAGTGTCCGTATGGAACAGCACCCGCAATATGAGGAGATAATCAGGCAAGTCAAAGTAGCAGGATTTGACATTAAGGTTGGTGATGGAGCGCATGTAGAGGTAAAAGAAGTAGTGGATGCAGATGGTCATGTAATTCGAGTTGAAAAGACACTTTATGTTCAAGAAAATATGAGATATTTAGATCTTGAACATGAGTTAGGACATATCAAACAACTTGCAAGATTCGGCAATAGTATACCCCCTACCCAACGAGTAATAGATCAAGAAAATGGTAGCTTTAAAACATACCCTAATCAACAGGGAGTATTAACTACTTGGCAAAATACCATTACTGAGTACCACAACCGTTTGGATGAGTTCCTTCGCCTTCACGAAAGGGGTGCAAGTCCTGAATTATTGAAAGAACACGCTGATGGCGTAGAAGATTGGTATCAGGCATATTGGAAGAAAGGCATAAAACAAGGATATAGTAAGTCTCAAAAACAATGGGCTGAAAGATATTTTCCCGATCTAGCCGAGCTTCGATATCGATATCTGGAAATCGCACAAACTAGAAAATAGTCAAAAACTCTATATAATCACAGAATGAGGTTTGCCGCCATGAAAGCATCTTTAGAACGCGATTTTACTGTTTCAGTTAGACATCAAATCTGGGAAGAATTATCTGAAAAATATGAGTATTACCGAGGAATTTATTCAGTAAACTTAAATTTTTTAGTGACTGTTATGTTTGTGCCAGGATTTGAAATAAATGAAGAGCAATGGCCGCCTGTATTGCCAGAAAATATTGATGATGTGAGTTCAGAAAATGAAGCCAGACTTTTTACCACAGCACTTTCTGATTACACGGTAACACCCCAGACAAGATGGGCAGGAAAAGCGGAAAAGATTCCACTTCCGTCAGGGAAGGAAGATGGGGAAAATTCAGATATTAATTTACAAACAGGAGTAGTATTTTACGTTAGCGATCGAGAATTTGATGTTTTTAGCCAAGAATTGTCTGCTCTAGCACAGCAAACTTCGGGAGCGCACGATAGTGTAAAGATATCGGAAATAAAAGAACTTGAAGTGAGCAAATTTTTGCTAGCTAAGATAGTTGAGTCTCCCCATTTTTCGACACGGGATTTAAAAATTTTAACGAGAGAAGATAAATATTCTCACATCCCTCTAGTTGGAGAAACCAAACTACAACCAGAAAGAGTTGCTTGAATTAATGACATCACCCAAGATAAGGATACTGTAACGGTTTAGTTTTCAGTAGTTCTCGCCAATATTTTATCGCATTGTATTTTGTAATTTCCAGCTCTCTCTCCTTGTGAACTCTGCCTATTTCCATCAAGAAATAAGTAAGTTTAATGGCAGTAACTAGATTAATCAATCCCACTGCTTTCAAATGTTGTGAAAAAAGATGTCGGATAATTTGCAGTTTTTGTTTGTGACGGAAGTGCAGCCACCACTGGATTTGATGTTTGGCGATACTGGTTTGATAACCTAATGTAGCTTCTACTGCAGTGAGTTTATCTTTAGCTTGATCGTAAAACTGCATTTCTTTATTGTAATTACCATCTTGATAAGCTACATCGGCATCATCAGCTAATTGATAGGCTTCACTAATTAACTTACCTGCGGTTTCTGCTTGTTTTTCACTATAACCAAGTTTTTTGTATATATTGGCGGTGGCTAATGCTAATTCTGTAAATTTTTCAGCATCATGTAACCAATATATCTCTGCTTGGAGTTCCCCTAATGTTACAGCTAAGTTTTCGTTCATGGTTTCCTATCATATTTACTGTAAATTGCTACTTGCTAATTGTGAAAACGAACAAAAAATAACCAAAAACAAATAACTACCCACCAATTTGCGACATGGTGCGACTATAATTACCAGTAGTAGTTCCCGATTCTCGCTCTTTGAAATTGATTTCCGATTTAATTCCGATCAGTTGTTTCACTTTCTCTCTTAACTCAGAAGGCTTGACACCACTCCGTAATGCGGTTTTTAAATCAATCTCACCAGTTTCATTCAATAGACAAGGGCGCAACCAGCCATCAGCCGATAAGCGCATTCTATTACAGCGATCGCAAAAACATTCTGACATTTGACTGATAAATCCTAAAGTGCCCAACGCACCCGGAATCTGGAAAACATCAGCAGGTCCATTACCACGAATGGTAGATTCTGTCAAGCCAAGGCGATCGCGAATTTGCGCTCTTAACTCAACAGAAGGAATCCAGGCGCGATCGCAAAAAAGCTGAGTATTCCCAATCGGCATAAATTCAATAAACCTGACATGCCAACGGCGGTTAATCGTTAAAGCCGCTAAATCTAGAACTTCCGTGTCGTTAATCCCGGGAATTATCACGATATTTAATTTTAAAGGATCGAAGCCCACTTGATGCGCCGCTTGAATACCTAACCAAGTTTGCTGCCAACGAGATTTACCTCGATTCCCGATAATTTTATCGAAGGTGTCAGGATTAAGAGAATCCAGACTAATATTAATCCGGCGTAATCCCGCATCATAAAGATCTTGCGCCATACTAGCCAGCCTAAAAGCATTGGTAGTCATAGCTAAATCCTCGGTTTCGGGAAAATTAGCGATCGCTCTTACTAAATCTACCACTCCCGGATGCAACAGCGGCTCCCCACCCGTCAGGCGAAATTTTTTAAATCCTACCGGGATAAACACTTCCTTCAGTAGCGTCAATAGTTCTGAATGACTAAGTAATTCTTGTTGGAGGATATAATCTAGTTCTGTTCCTTCCGGCATACAGTACTGACAGCGGAAGTTACAGCGATCGATTAAGCTAATTCTGAGATAATCTATAGTATTCATGGGGAATAGGGGAAGAGAGTATTGAGTTTTGATTATTGGGTTTTATCGCAGTCCCATTGGGCAGTTCAGAGAGAGATTTCTGGCTATTCTATCAGCTTAGTCTTTTTGTAATAGTTTTAATTCCTGAGTTGATGTCCAAATATGGTTCTGTCATACTTAGTGTGCCAAAAGATGAGACTCAATAGTTGGGTGCAACTTGATAGCTATTCTTTGTCTGTGATGCCTCCAAGTCCGGGATGTCTCGATTCAGAGCAGACAAGTAGTTTTGCCCTTACCTCCAACCCCTCTACCTCAAAAAAAAAGTAATTTACATAACTTGACAAATTTGCAATGGCTGAAAGTGCCTTAACTTCGTTAAATTTATTAAGATTAATTCTCAATACTTGACGAAGTTGCGTGGTTTCAGCTATTATTGTCCTATAATCCAAAGGAGGGCTAATAACCTTTTTGCGATTTGGGGGGATTTTCCATCCTATCGTAACTGCCACTTGAATATTCTATATCTCGAGCAAATTTGACGTACTCCCCCGGTTGAAACACGGGGTAGCGCTGAAAAGGATGTTACGAAGCGGGATAAATCCGCGCTTCTCCACCTTTCTTCCTGCTTCTTTGACTCTTAACTAGACTGTTACCAGTCCCCGCCAGGTTGTCTCCACAGGCATTTTCTTTATTGTCCAGGATGCGTCCCACCCCAGACAGTCCGCGATTGCGGACAATTTGTGCTGCTGCTACATCTCTATGTGTTGTGTACCCGCATTCCGGACAAGAATGAATTCTATCTTTTAGATCTTTCTTCCCTGTATGCGCCCCGCATTGTGGACAAACCTGAGAGGTGTAATCCTTGTTCACCTCGGCAAAGTACACGCCGCGTTTCCAGCACACCCACTTCAAAATACTGACGAATTGACCAAAACCAGCATCTAGGGTGTGTTTTCCCAACATCCCCTTTGCCCATACTCGAAAGTCAATATCCTCAACGAATATCATCCCAGCTCCGTCGCACAATTTATGAGCTAATTTGAAATGCCAATCCTTTCGAGTGTCACTAATCCGTTGATGTAACCTAGCAATCTTCCGATTTAACTTGTGACGATTATGAGAACCTTTCTTTTTGTACTTTAACCTGCGTTGTAGCAATTTCAGCTTACGACGGTGCTCCTTCAAAAATCTCGGTCTATCAATCACAAGTCCATCTGAAGTTGCGACAAATTTGTCTAACCCTAAGTCAATTCCAATCGGATAACCATGAGGTGGAACATCAGGAACAGAAACGTTACATTCTAGTGATAACTGTACGAAATACCCAGATGCCTTACGAACAATCTGAGCTTGTTTTACGATAAAGCCTTCTGGAATTTCTCGTGACTTAACATACTCTAGCCAGCCTAACTGGGGAAGTTTTACTTGATTTCCTCTTAGTAACTGACCTTTTCCCAGTTGTGGATAAACAAAAGACCGCATCCGGTATCTGTTTTTAAACCTCGGAAATCCCATTCCTTTTCGTTTCATATCCACAAAAGCTGCTTCCAGTCTTTTGAGAACTTGCTGCAATGCTTGAGCATTAACGGTTGCTAATTCTGGAAAGAAGGTTTTAGCCTTAGTTAATGTCTTGCATTGTCCGGCATAGTTAGGGCAAGGGGCATCCGCAGGGATAATGTATTCTGATTCCAATGAACAAGCATTAACCTGACACTTACGAGAATTCAACCAGTCCTTTCTTTCACGCAGGGCATAGTTCCACACCTTGCGGCACACTGTTAAGGTATGTTCGATTGTCTTTCCTTGCTCTGGCGTTGGAATTGCCTTGAATTCGTAGGTTAGATTTAACACTCTTATCACCTCCTAGAAGATTATAACATATTTTGTAGGAGTATGGTAAATTTTGGGTTAAAACCCGTAAGTCGCTGCTCGATCACCTGCTGAAGCAAGGTGGCGAAGAGCTTCCATGATGTCTTGGTAGTCCAGGGAATTCAGGCTATGTGGCAAAAGCGCTGGGAGGAATTAGCACTGGCAAGTGCTTAGGAAAAGAGTAAATAATTGCTGTAAACTGGCACAATCGGGAAAGAAATTCTCCCCTCAAGTATGTAAATATTGAGATGATGAACTCAACGGGCGTGTTATTTCCATGTTAGGTAAGTTACTAGACGGACGTTATCAAGTGGATCGGATCCTTGGTGCAGGTGGATTTGGGAAAACCTATCTGGCACAGGATACCCGTCGTCCAGGTAATCCTATCTGTGTGGTAAAACAGCTTAAACCTGCCAATAGCGATACGAGTTTTTTGGAAACGGCGAGACGTTTGTTTAATAGCGAGGCGGAAACTCTCGAAAGGCTGGGAAATCATGACCAGATTCCTCGGTTACTAGCTTATTTTGAGGAAGACAGGGAATTTTACCTGGTGCAGGAATTTATTGAAGGGCATTCCTTAAGCCAAGAGTTACTACCAGGTCAACATTGGGAAGAAACTAAAGTTATTGAGTTACTCCAGGAAGTTTTAACGGTTTTAGAGTTTGTCCACCGCCATGGGGTAATTCATCGGGATGTTAAACCGGATAACCTGATTCGTCGTAACTCGGATGGTAAATTAGTTTTAGTAGATTTTGGTGCAGTCAAACAAGTCCGTACCCAAGTCGCCATGACTTACGGACAAGTAACGAATACGGTGGCAATTGGTACGCCGGGATATATGGCAAGCGAGCAGGCGATGGGGCAACCTCGCCCGACTAGCGATATTTATGGTTTGGGAATTATTGGCATTCAAGCGCTGACAGGATTAATGCCAATGCAATTCCAAGATGATATTAATACTGGAGAAATCCTGTGGGAACATATAGTGCCAGTAAGTAAAGGACTGGCTGATATCCTGAATCGGATGGTACGCTATCATTTCAAAGATCGCTATCAGTCTGCCACAGAAGCATTACAAGCTTTACAACTTCTTAGAAGTAATTCAGTTAATCCAGGATATCCCACACAGAGGGATGTTCCTCTTGGCAGAGAATCTGCACCGCCACAGAATTATTCTCCCCCTGTCTCAGAAAACCGTACAATCCCAGTATCTCCGGCTCCCGTACCTCGACAACAACCTGTAATAACTCCCCCTAGCAGCCAGCCTCCATCTACCGAAAAATCTGACGCATTACCCCTGGTAATTGGTGTGGGGATAGCATTAATAGTAGGAGTTGGGATGGCTTATGCTACCAGTCAAGGATTTTGGAATGCCTTCTCCAGTAAATCAGAAGGACAAGGAAAATGTATTGTCAGTAATGGTCCGCTAAACGTGCGATCGCAACCTCAAGGCGATGTGGTTGATACTCTAACACAAGGCGCGATTCTTTCCGTATCCAAAAATAAGCAAAATGGTTGGATAGAAATTAATGGGCCAACTAAGGGATGGGTGTTTGAACAGTATATAGACTGTAGCGGCAAAGGCACGGTAGCGAAAAATCCCGTTAACCCACCAGAGAGTCAAGCCACCCCCACACCAGAAGAAACCGAAGCCACACCCAAACCTAAAGAAACTAAAGACAGTGCCAAGCCCAAAGAAAGTCCATCGCCCAAAGAATCCCCAGATAAAACCAAATCCGCCATTGAAAATGCTCGGATTTTAGCAGGTGCAGCACAGAAATACCAACAAGGGGATTTAGATGGTGCGATCGCAGATGTAGAATCAATTTTAGCTGAAAACCCCTCCTTCAAAGAAGCCCAGGTACAAATCGAGCAATGGAAAAAGGCTAAAGCACAATTCGATAAGGTTCAAACAGCTTATAATGAAGGTCGCTATGTTGATGCAATCGAGGATGCGGCAGGTGTTAAATTTCCCGGAAATCCCTATTTAAAGCAAAAGTTGGATGAATTAGTGCAAGAAGCCAAGCGGAAAAATGAAACAGAAGGGAATAAGCAGGAAAAGACTCAGGAAGAACAACCCCCTCAACAAACTCAAGAAACTCCCTCTGAAAATCCTACTCCGGAACCAGATAAATCCCCTTAAGGTGTAGGTGTGTAAGTTCTAACATCTTTTACCAGTATCAGAAACTGGGTTGATAGCGATAAGGTTAAAAATAATTATGGACACTGTTCACTATACAACTGCACAAAAACAATTAGAGCAAACAATGGATAAAGTTTGTGAAGATCGTAATCATGTTGTTATTACTAGAAATAATAAACCTTCTGTGGTAATTATGTCCTTAGAAGATTGTCAATCTTTAGCAGAAACTGCATATTTACTGAGAAGCATTAAAAATGCCCAACGTCTGCTTGAATCTATTGCTGAATTAGAAGCTGGAGGAGGAATAAAAAAGGAGTTAATTGAATAAATGTACCTGATCTTTTCACAAAATGCTTGGGATGATTATTTATCATAGATAAAACAAATAGGTATTTCCAGTGGCAGACCATTCAATCCATCTCAAGCAGGTGGGCGAATTTTGTCACTTTCATATCAAAAAGTTAAAATTACTCACAAGGGAATTGATAAAGTTAAATCTCATATTCTTCGCTTTAACCCGCCAGGGGGACTAGAGTTACAAATGATAGAAAGACTCAAGAGAATAGCTAATAGTGAAATTGGAGCAGAAGCAGTAGACTTACGCTTTTACACCCATGAATTGCGGGAGTATTTGCGGTATAAAAAAATCGGTTATGCAACTGGACAACCTAGCGATAGGGATGAAGCTTATCAACTTTGGAATAATGCTCATACAGCTACCCTGGAAGATTATAAATTAAAAGAAGGATATGGAGTTTTATTTCACCCTAGTTTGGAGGAAATCTCATGACAAAATTAACTGAACTCACCAAACTTAAACTAACTCTACTAGAATTAGTAGAAAAAGGCAAAGGACAATGGAGTTGGTATGAACTAGCCCAAGCTCTAGCTAATCGAGATGTTCCCAGAGAACCCGATATGATGGTAGTATTGCACCAGTTAGCTGAAGAAAGTTTAGTTAAAGAGTATGTAGAAACAGGATCGCCGCGAGATCGATGGGAATTAACACCTTTGGGTTTTCAGCAACTCAAACTCTTAAAATTACAAACCTGGGCAAAGTCCCAAATTAATTCTATCGCTAAACCGGAAATAACAGAAGATATTCCGATCGCAATTTTGCAGTTAATCGATGATTTCGACAAATTGCAAGGTCATGTCAAAGAATTAGAGAAAAAACTAGCCCATCTAGTATAATTTATATCTGAACAGCGGTTGATCTAAAACAAAAATCATTGAATTAGTGGTAATTATAGGAGATTGGCTAATGCAAACTATGATTAAGCTGAATATAGAAAAATACGAAGAAAAAGGGCAAGAATATTTTGTTGCCACCAGTGATGACTTACAAGGTTTAGTTGCTGAAGGAAAAACTTTAGAAGAAGTTATCGAAATTGCAGAAGATGTAGCGAGAATATTACTGGAGATGGAACAAAAAGACAGCAAAATCTCAGATTAAACCCATAACCTCCCATCAACCCTCTGCGCACCTCTGTGCAAACCTCTGCGTACCTCTGCGTTAAAAAAACACCCACCCCAACCCCTCCTTAACCCAAAAATACCCCATCTATGGCACTCTAAAAAGATACTCAAACAATACCTGATATTCTCATCACTACTTATGCAAACACTTTCAAAACCCCAGACAGCACCCAAACCGCCCGAATTCGACACCACCATCCGCCGCCGCAAAACTCGCCCCGTCAAAGTCGGTAACGTCACCATTGGCGGTGGTTATCCCGTCGTAGTCCAATCAATGATTAACGAAGATACCCTAGATATAGATGGCTCCGTGGCAGCCATTCGCCGCCTCCATGAAATCGGGTGCGAAATTGTCCGCGTTACTGTTCCCAGTATGGCACACGCCAAAGCCTTAGCAGAAATTAAAGAAAAACTGATTCAGACATATCAGAATGTACCTCTAGTGGCAGATGTCCACCACAACGGGATGAAAATTGCCTTAGAAGTTGCCAAACACGTGGATAAAGTCCGGATTAATCCTGGATTATACGTCTTTGAGAAACCAAAAAGCGATCGCACCGAATACAGTCAAGCTGAATTTGACGAGATTGGCGAGCAAATCCGGGAAACTTTAGCACCCCTAGTCATTTCTTTGCGAGATCGAGGTAAAGCGATGCGGATTGGTGTAAATCACGGTTCCTTAGCGGAAAGAATGCTATTTACCTACGGCGATACACCAGAAGGAATGGTAGAATCTGCGATCGAATTTATCCGTATCTGCGAATCTTTAGACTTTCGGAATATAGTAATTTCCATGAAAGCATCTCGCGTGCCAGTCATGCTAGCTGCCTATCGCCTGATGGTGAAACGGATGGATGAATTGGGCATGGATTATCCCTTACATTTAGGGGTAACGGAAGCAGGCGATGGAGAATATGGACGAATTAAATCTACGGCGGGAATTGGCACTTTACTGGCTGATGGCATTGGCGATACTATCCGCGTTTCCTTAACTGAAGCACCAGAAAAAGAAATTCCGGTTTGCTATAGTATTTTGCAAGCCTTGGGATTGCGAAAGACGATGGTGGAATATGTAGCTTGTCCCAGTTGCGGTCGTACTTTATTTAATTTAGAGGATGTTTTGCATAATGTCCGCGAAGCCACTAAACATTTAACAGGTTTGGATATTGCCGTGATGGGTTGTATTGTTAATGGTCCCGGTGAAATGGCAGATGCCGATTATGGTTATGTGGGCAAACAACCTGGATATATTTCCTTATATCGGGGAAGGGAAGAGATTAAACGAGTACCGGAAGATAAAGGTGTTGAGGAATTAATTAATTTAATTAAATCTGATGGGCGTTGGGTTGAGCCTTAATAACCTGTGGAGCCGCTAAATTATTAGGAGGGGGAATGGAGAATAGGGACGGATTTCAGCGCTTTCTGATGAACCGAAGTTTTTTTAAATGCCCAGTCTATTTTGGAATTAATAAAAATCATAAGGGTGAGAAAAGATGAAGTTGATCAATACTATTATAGCTTTTCTCAGTAGAGACTTTTTCTGGTAACGTCTCTACTTTTATCCTTATCTTCTAATCTTAGGGACTATGATGGCTAATCTACTACCAACTACCGAGTTTTCCTTCCCAAGAGGATGATCAATTAAATTGGTTTAAGATTCGAGAGCGATTTAGTCATTACTTTCTCGCAAATTCTGGACTTCATCAACACTAAGTCCCGTTGTTTGACTAATGGTTTCATTATCAAGTAACGCGAGTAATTTTCGAGCAATTTCCAGCTTTTCTTCTCGCCTACCCAGAGATATAGCACCTTGTTGATCATATACAAACATTTCTCGTTTTTCTATCTCTTCCCTTTCCTCACGGCTTAAATTAGCTTGGTTAGCAATTTCAAAAGCTTTATGAATAGCCGGAATACTATCCATTGTTTCAGGAATTTCCGTCAGGCTTCTAGCATATTTCATGAAATAAATCCATTTGTCAGTAATAGTTTCCAGTTGAGCTAGTTCTTTGATAAACTTCGGTAATTCGACAAAAACTAACTCTATATTATTGTCGGTATACTCGAAATTAGTGTTTTTTTCTTTATAAATAAACCGAGAAACCAGCCTATCGCTTTTAGCAAACATTTTGAAATCAGTTATGGTGAGAGCAATCACAGGCTTGAGCATTCCGTAACTTTGTCCGGATTCTAATTGAAATGCGTAAGTTTTCGCCGCATTGTATAAAACTCGTTTACCAAAAGATTCTACGTTTAATACCTGCATTTCAATAATGACTATGGTGCCATCTAGTAGTTTGGCTTTGACATCTAGGTAAGTATCTTTTAAGCCTGGGAGTACTGGTGGGAGATTGGGATTGATAATTTCTAAGTCTTTAATGGTGGGATTGCCGTTATAGACTAGGGCATCAAGAAAGCTGATGAGAATATCTTTGCTTTCTGATGAACCGAAGATTTTTTTAAATGCCCAGTCTATTTTGGGATTAATAAAAATCATAATTTAGAGCTAGGATCGAGTTGATAAATCCTATTATAGCATTTTGATAACTGATTAAAACTGCTGTTCTGTTTTTCAGGGTTTATGTCTGCGAGGCGGAGTACCCACCAAAGTATCTGAGTGAATTGGGCACAATCAAACCAGGCAAAAGTTAAAATAAGATCAGTTAATTTTTACTTGATGCCATCACTATCCCCTCTACAATATTCAAGGCTACTTGATACTTTGATTCTGTGTTAATTAGCTTAGGCTGATACTGAATCAGCAAGTCAATATAGGTTTGTTGATTAGAAGTAGAGATTATCTTTCCACCTTTCCTTATCATATTCAGCATGGGTAAGAATATATTTAAGAAAAATTGTCTGGCGGGAATATCTAATATCTACAATCAGGCGATAGTGAATGACTTATTGAATGTTTGCCAAGAAGAAGCAAAAACAACGTTAGACGATAAACTCAAACAATTATTAAGATTAACAGGTTTGGACGATGTAACAATCTTGAATAATATGGGATTAAAAGATGAGGATAGTTGGTTAAAGTTAATTAGCTTATATGAAGGCAATCCCCTTTATTTAAAAACTATTGCTAGTTGCATTAATAATATTTTCGATGGTGACGTAGCTGACTTTTTAGCTGATAATGAATTAATCATTACTAAAGATATGCAAAGTAATTTACAATTTTTATTCAATAAACTATCACCCACAGAAAAGCAAATCGTTTTAAAATTGAGTAACTTTGACCAACCTGTATCTAGGGAAGATTTAAAAGCCAGTTTAGAGTTATCCTCAACGGATTTTATTAATGGATTAGAATCCTTACAGCAAAGGTATTTAGTCACGAAAATCAAAGACGATCAGATCTTGTTTAAATTGTCTACCGTTTTTCATGAATATGTGAGAAAATACGGTAAAAATTGACATTAATTTAAGCAACAAAAAACTTGAGGGATGGTATATTTTTAGGCATATACTTTCCTCAATTCATACACATCTGTTGCTTGTTCTTTTTCTGCTATAGTTAAAAATTTATGTAATTCTTCAATTGAGAGAGAAGCAGAATAAACATTACTTTCAGATTTGTAAATCTCTGGAAAAGATGCAATAGCTTATTGGAGTTTATCAATGGCCTCTTCTTGAGTATTTCCTTGTCCAACCAAGCCATTTTCTAAACATAATGAAACTCAATATACTTGAATCTTTCGTAAAACTACAGTATAAAAATTTATGGGTTTTGATTGAAGTTATTGCAATTTTCCCTATTATAACTGAGATATTGCACCAATCTTAATCAAGCATTTCATCTAGTCAGGCTACCCCTCCCCCAACCCTTCCCCTGCAAGGAGAGGGGAGGAAGATTTCTGGCTCCCCCTTCCCTTGCAGGGAAGGGGGTTGGGGGGTTAGGTTTTTCGGCTTGTTGAAAATGATGCAAGTTATCAGTTATAACGGAGAAGCAGTACGATCGATCGCAACGGGCATCGCACTGTTTCTTCCCTAAACTCCAATCGTACTAAATCAGGTTGCCAAAGTTGTTTGGTCCCCTAACCACTAACCAATATCAAAATCCGAGAATGGCTCAATTTTCACTTTCTGCCCAGATTTAGCATTTGTCGCCGGAGAATTCTGTACATTAACTACAGGTTGCGGCACAGTTGGTGGCGTATCCTCAGATAACTTTGGCGCTGCTGCTGGTGGAGGTGCAGGTGGCTTTTTCGCCCCATTTTGTTTACCTGTTTGATTCCACAACAACATCCCCAACAAACCATCAACTAAACCCGCACCTTGCCCGCTGCCACTAACTGCTACATCGGGCACAACTCGCACGTTGCGATCGCCGATAATCTGCATAAGCTGCAATGCGGTATATCCCTGCGCGCCCAAAGCCACTACACCTGCGTGATAAGCTTCAGCTTGGGCGTTACCTGTGACGCGAATTGCTTCGGCTTCACCTGCGGCTTCTTTGATTCTGGCATTAGATTTAAGTTCGGCAATTTTTACCCCTTGTTCGGATTTTACCAAATCTTGCTGAATATCGGCAATTGCGGTTTCTCTGACTAATTGTTGACGCTGAGTTTGTGCCATTTGCTGGACTTCATAAGTCTTCCTTTGCTCTTCAGCAATTTTCCGATCTGTTTGGGTTTGCATTAGTTGGGCAGGTGGTAAAATATCCCCAATTAATGTATCAATTGCTTGGACATCATAAGCACGCAAAGCCTGTTTAATATAATCAGCGGCTTCGGCTTGTCTTTCGGAACGGGCAGTGAGAAAATCTAGTACGGTATAGTCTTGGGCGGAATTGCGGAAATAGTTACCAATGGTTGGCTCTAATACATGGTCTACTAAATTTTGCATTGAGCCAACACGGGAGATAACTTTCGGTGCATCTAAAGCACCGACGTGGATAATTTGCGATACTTCCAAATCGAAGGCAAATCCATCAGTTGAACGTACAGTTAAGGAAGAAAGTTTCGAGTCATAACTGTGACGTTCGGTTCTCCCCGACCAATTCAATACTATATTAGTAGTTGGGACTAATTCCACTTTCAAAATCCGCGTATTCAGTGGATGTTTCCCCGGATAAAGTGGTGAAATCCACACCCCTTTATGTCCCGGATTAACTAAATTACCGTGAGTAAATGCCGCTCCACTCACATCTTCTTGGGCTTTACCTACATAGGAAATCACCACACCCACATAACCAATGGGAATTTCCGTCATCTCCACTTGTTCAATTGATACAAACCAAGGATTTAAGTTCCAAGATCCAGATAATAACACCTGTTCTTGCAAACCCCGTCTCCCTCCCCCATTAATAAATTTTTGGGCATTTTGAAAGTTATCGTGACCTGGAATAATTGCACCTGCAATTTCTCCTTCATCAATGGGTACACCGTCAAAAGTAGTGATAATCCCCACCTTATCTGGGGCAATCCGGCACACCTTTAAGTATTCCGGTTTCATCCCATGTTGATTAGCATTAGCAGCAGTAATTATGGTAAATAAAGCAGTATTAATTCGATAAGTACCAGCCGTTAAAATCCCAAGCTGACGACCTTTTTCCCCACCACCTTTCAAGAATTTCCGCGCATCTTGGTAATTATCGCACGGGATAATTTTCCCAAGAATCCGTTCCGGTGGAATCGATGCCCCATCTGCTGCAACAATTAAAGCAATTTCCCCTTGAGGAATTACAGTAACCGATTCCTTTTTAACGCTATATTGCCAAGGCCAATATCCCCAATGCCAACCCGGTGCAAGGGTATCTGCTTGATATCCCGCTTCTCCATCTAAAGCAATTAAATGTCCCGGTGGTAAACCCTTACCTAAAAGTGAAAATTTCTTAACAACTACTCCAACTTCTCGTTCCCCAATTACTACCAATCCACCGAAAAACAAGGGCACGAAAATGACAATCCCTCCCAAGACAATAATGGGAATCACCCCGCCAATATCAAATAGCTGCATAGTTTGATATTGAGGCGTATTGGCAGGTAATTGGGCAGTAATATTAAAGTTGTTAGTCTTACTTGCCCTTGGTGTTGATGCTACCAGAGTTGAACTTGCCGCAACATGACTAGAAATAGCTTCAACCTGATGCGCTTTTATCCCCACACCTGCTCCAGTCAGCGCCAGAGTAGTAATTACAGAGGCAGCGACACGCTTCAGGATAGAAGTTTTAGACTGATGAAGCGATGGTGCTTTGCCCCCGAGAAGCGATCGCTCTTCGGAATCTGTAGACTTGTTCATAGTAGCCTCCCCATGGGAGGTGCGCGATTTTAAGTCCGAAATTAGGGTTTTTTGCGGTTTTTTTGTCAGCTTGGGCGGTAAACCGTACAACCTATTCTGGTTTTCCCTCATCCAGCTTTAGCGACCTTTAATTACCGCATCGGACTTGATATCAACTTAGTGTAGCTACTTTTTGAGAAGATGGGGAAAACCTTAACTTAACTTCATCATCCAGCCCTAGAGGTTGACTATTGAGACTTGATAGTGGACAGTTAGAGATTCAATCTATAGCAGTGGACAGTTGA
>DOIX01000043.1:0-3015 GCA_003511885.1 Cyanobacteria bacterium UBA11153 | reverse complement strand
CTCTTCATGATGTTATTGATGCCTTAACCGATGTGGCGGTTGCTATAATACTGGTAGCATCAGTACAACAAACCCACCAATAAACTTTACTCCATTCTTGGCGTTCTTTGCGCACTCCTTTGCGTCCTTTGCGTTAAAAAAAAGTCTTCTCTCCAACCGAAAAGCACTATCAATCAAAACTCTCTCTCCTTCTCCCCCCATTCCCCCATATCTCAAGAGGTTGCTATACTGCAAACTGAGAGATACTATATCAAGCAAAACTTATTCTCACCCAATGCAGCCCACCGACCCAAACAAGTTCACCGAAACCGCTTGGAAAGCGATCGCACAATCCCAAGATGTCGCCCGTCGCTTCAAAAATCAGGTGCTAGAAGCGGAACATGTAGCAATGGCACTACTCGAACAAGAGGGATTGGCGGCGTTGATTCTCACAAAGCTGGCGGTTGATATCCCTCGCTTTCAGCAGCAGTTGGAGGCTTTCACCAATCGTCAAGCCAAGGTACTCAGCTTCGATCAGTTGTACCTCGGTCGCAGTTTGGATATTATGCTAGATCAAGCTGAGGCAGCAAGAACTAAATGGGGCGATGAGTATATTGCCGTCGAGCATTTACTGATTGGTTTGGCGGAAGACGATCGCGTGGGGCGGCGCTTGTGCAAAACTTTTAATATCGATACGCCCAAGTTGGAAGGGGCGATTAAGGCGGTACGGGGTTCCCAAAAAGTGACTACTCAAAGTCCAGAAGCTCGTTACAATGCTTTGGAAAGATATGGGCGGGATTTGACACAAGAGGCAAAAGCTGGGAAACTGGATCCGGTAATTGGGCGAGATGAGGAAATTAGACGGGTAGTTCAGGTATTGTCTCGTCGCTCTAAAAATAATCCAGTATTGATTGGGGAGCCGGGAGTAGGAAAAACTGCGATCGCAGAAGGTTTGGCACAGCGGATTATTAATGGTGATGTCCCCGAATCTCTGAAAAATCGTCAGCTTATTTCTTTGGATATCGGTAGTTTGATTGCTGGGGCGAAATATCGAGGCGAGTTTGAGGATAGACTCAGAGCTGTATTACGAGAAGTTACTGAGTCGGATGGGCAAATTGTTTTATTTATTGATGAGTTACATACTGTGGTTGGGGCGGGTGCTTCTCAGCAAGGAGCGATGGATGCCGGAAATTTATTGAAACCAATGTTAGCGCGGGGAGAGTTACGCTGCATTGGGGCAACAACTTTAGATGAATATCGGAAATATATTGAAAAGGATGCAGCCCTAGAGCGTCGCTTTCAACCTGTTTTGGTTAAACAACCCTCAGTTGAGGATACGATTTCTATTTTACGGGGATTGAAAGAACGTTACGAACTCCATCACGGAGTAAATATTACAGATTCCGCTTTAGTGGCAGCCGCAACCTTATCCCAACGTTATATTAACGACAGATGTTTGCCAGACAAAGCAATTGACTTAGTAGATGAAGCCGCCGCCAAAATTAAAATGGAAATTACTTCCAAACCAGCCGAATTGGAAGGAATTGACAGAAGGCTGATGCAGCTAGAGATGGAAAAGTTATCTTTAGAAGGAGAAAATTTAGCTGGCAGTATCACAGCAGAAAGACTGGTACGGATTGAAAAAGAAATCGCCAGTTTAACCGAAAAACAACAAATACTCTCCTCCAAATGGGAATCAGAAAAACAACTACTCCAAGACATTAGTACCCTCAAAGAAGAAGAAGAACAATTAAGAGTCCAAATCGAACAAGCCGAAAGAGCTTACGACTTAAACAAAGCCGCCCAACTTAAATATGGAAGATTAGAAAGCGTCCAGCGCGATCGCGAAGCCAAAGAAGCCCTGATGCTAGAATTACAAGCAGGCGGGACTGCCTTATTACGAGAACAAGTCACCGAAGCCGATATTGCCGAAATCGTCGCTAAATGGACAGGGATTCCCGTCAAACGCCTCCTCGAAACCGAAAGACAAAAACTATTACAACTAGAAGGACACTTACATCAACGAATCATCGGACAAACCGAAGCAGTTTCCGCCGTCGCTGCTGCCATCCGTCGCGCTAGGGCAGGAATGAAAGATCCCAGCCGCCCAATTGGTTCATTCTTATTTATGGGACCAAGTGGTGTCGGAAAAACTGAACTTGCTAGAGCATTAGCCCAATTTCTCTTTGATAGCGATGACGCTATCATCAGAATTGATATGTCCGAATACATGGAAAAACACGCCGTTTCTCGCTTAATTGGCGCACCACCCGGATATGTAGGATACGAAGAAGGTGGACAACTTTCCGAAGCAGTCAGGCGACGACCTTATTCAGTAGTATTACTCGACGAAGTAGAAAAAGCCCACCGCGATGTATTTAACATCTTATTACAAGTACTTGACGACGGACGGATTACCGACTCTCAAGGAAGAACAGTAGATTTCCGCAATACCATTGTCGTCATGACCAGTAATATCGGTAGCGACCATATTTTAAACGTCGCAGGCGACGATAATCAATATGAAGAAATGCGCAAACGAGTCATGGATGCCTTAAGAGGACAATTCCGTCCCGAATTTCTCAACCGCGTAGACGATAACATCATCTTCCACACCCTCACCAAAACAGAATTACGCCAAATCGTCGCCATCCAACTCAAACGCATTGAACGACTCCTATCCGATCAAAAAATTAACATCGAATTATCCCCATCCGCCCAGGATTATCTAACAGAAGTAGGCTACGATCCAGTATATGGCGCGCGTCCCCTGAAACGAGCCATCCAGAGAGAAGTAGAAAACGCGATCGCAACCAAATTATTAGAAAATGTCTTTCTCCCAGGCGATACCATCTTAGTTGATTGCGCGGACAATAGTCTAACCTTCAGTAAAAAAGGTGCGGTTAAGTTATTAGAAGTTCAAGCTGTAGTTTGATTATTGCGCAGGATACAGATGTGGAGCCTTAGACATCTCCTTTCAACTGACGGGGCGACAACTATGGCTAGAAGGTACATTTAATAAGGGTTTCAGCTCTT
>DOIX01000372.1 GCA_003511885.1 Cyanobacteria bacterium UBA11153 | reverse complement strand
CCCCTAGCCCCTAGCCCCTAGCAATTATGGATTTAACTCTTTTTATTCAACAGTTTCTGAACGGATTATCAATTGGTAGCGTATACGCTATTTTTGCTTTAGGGTATACGCTGGTTTTCTCAATTCTGGGGATTATTAATTTTGCTCATGGGGCAATTTTTACCTTGGGTGCTTATTTTACTTACACTTTGACAGGAGGGGCGTTTGGATTTAATGGGGTATTGGCAAATGCGAAATTACCCGTACAATTGCCCTTTGCAATTGCGTTATTTTTAGGTAGCATCTTAGCTGGATTGGCTGGATTAGTGGTGGAAAGATTAGCATTTCGTCCTTTGCGCAAAAGAGGTGCAGATCCGCTTCTGACACTGGTTTCTAGTTTAGGGGCAGGGGTGATTATTGTTAATTTAATTCAGTTATTAGTAGGAGCAGAAAATTATACTTTTGATGGTAATATTTACGGTAATTTACCCGTATCAGTTAATTTTGGCACGGCAGATAGACCAATTGCAATTAGAACAGTGCAAATTATTATATTTGGTGTATCGGCGTTGATTGTGGCGGGGTTGACTTATTTAATTAATTACACCAAAATTGGGAAGGCTTTGCAGGCTGTGGCGGAGGATGCGACAACTGCGAGTTTGTTGGGAATTAATACTGAGAAATATATTACCTTGACTTTCTTTTTAAGTGGTTTTCTTGGTGGTGTGGCAGGCACTTTGGTGGGATCTAGTGTGAGTATTGCTGGTCCTTATTTTGGGATTGCTTTTGGTTTGAAGGGGTTGGGAGTGATTGTTTTGGGTGGGTTGGGGAATATTCCGGGTGCGGTGGTTGGGGGGTTGGTGATTGGTTTGGCTGAGGCTTTTGTGCCAACTGATTATTCGGGGTATAAGGATGCGATCGCTTTTGCTTTATTATTTATGATGTTGTTGGTGAGGCCGCAGGGGTTGTTGGGGCGGAAGTCGATTAGTAAGGTTTGAGTTTTTTTTATTGATAACTTGTACGCCTTTAAACAAGTGAAAAACCTAACCCCCCAGCCCCCTTCCCTGCAAGGGAAGGGGGAGTGTGAAATCTTACAGCCCTCCCCTTGTAGGGCAGGGCTGTTTCATTGTCTAATTTTTCAATTCTATAGCCTATATGCTGTAATGGTTTCAGCCGATATTTGCGAATAGGAGATCGAAAATTGCGAAAAATCCTGCTAGGGGTTGCTAGGAAAGGCTTTGGAGAGATACAGTCGGGAATTTCGATCCGAGAATGAAACAGCCCTGCCTTCTAGGGGAGGGGCTGGGGGAGAGGTTATTGAAGGATTTTGAGGGTTTTGGAGGTTACGTTGGATTTTTTTAATAATTATGGGTTTTTGATTGTTTCGATGGTTTTTGGGGCGATTTTGGGGTTGTCGATTTATTTGCCTTTGATGGCGGGGCAGTTGTCTTTGGCTACGCCGGGATTTTATGCTTTGGGGGGATATTTGGCGGCGATTCTTTCGACTAAGGTGTTTAAGTTTTCGGGGAGTTGGTTTCCCCTGCACTATTTATTATTGGAGATGTTGTTGGCGGGGGTGGTTTCTGGGATATTGGCGATTGCTTTGGGGATTCCGGTTTTGCGTTTGCGCGGGATTTATTTGGCGATTGCGACGATTGCTTTTGTGGAAATTTTGCGGGTTTTTGCTTTGAATTTGGAGATTACTGGGGGGGCAGTGGGAATTTTTGCTATTCCTCAGCCTTTTGCTTCTTCGATTGAGTATCTTTGGGTGGCTTTGCCTTTGTTGGCTTTAAGTATGGTGTTTATTTACCGTTTGGAAAGGATTCGGGTTGGTCGTGCTTTGAGTGCGATTCGGGAGGATGAGTTGGCTGCTGATGCGATGGGGATTAATCCTACTTATTATAAGGTATTGTCTTTTACTTTAGGGGCGATTTTGGCGGGATTGGTGGGTGCTGTTAGCGCTCATTTTTTGAATACTTGGAATTCTCGTCAAGGGACTTTTGATTCGAGTATTATTTATTTGGCTTTTGTCTTAATTGGTGGTTCGAGAACCTTTGTTGGTCCTGTAATTGGGGGGATGGTGTTGACTGCGTTACCGGAAGCTTTGAGAGGGATAGCGGGAACTCCTGGATTGGCTAATTGGTTGGCTACTTTTCTGAGAGATGGGCGTTTGATTATTTTTGGCTTTTTGATTGTAATTGGTAGTATCTTTTATCCCCAAGGGATTATTACTCCTGAATTATTGCAGCGTTTCCAGCTAAGGAAAGGTAAAAAAGTATGACAAGTCATGAACAAACAACGCTGATTCTGGAAGTGAAGGCTATTACTCGCCGTTTTGGTGGATTGGTGGCAGTTAATGCAGTTTCCTTTACAGTTAGCCAAAATGAAATATTTGGCGTAATTGGACCTAATGGTGCAGGAAAAACAACTCTATTTAATACGATTACTGGATTAATTCCTCCATCGAGCGGCGAACTACTTTATCAAGGACAAGATATTACCAAGCAAAAACCCCACCAAATCGCTGGGAAGGGGATAGCGAGAACCTTTCAAAACCTGCGCTTATTTAAAAATTTATCCGCATTAGAAAATGTTGCGATCGCAAATCATATCCACAATCATAGCAATTTTTTTCAAGGGGTATTCGGTTTAGCCCAAGCCACCCGCCAAGAAGAAAAAACCTATCAGAAATCATTAGAATTATTAGAATTAGTCGGACTAGCTGATTATGCCCAACAACAAGCCTGTAACTTAGCTTACGGAGATCAAAGACGTTTAGAAATCGCCCGCGCCTTAGCCTTAAAACCGACAATATTATTATTAGACGAACCCGCAGCCGGAATGAATCCCAATGAAAAAGGTACATTAAGTCAATTAATCCGACAAATTCGCGATGAATTTAAACTAACCATACTCCTAATCGAACATCACGTACCCCTAGTCATGGGATTATGCGATCGCATCGCCGTGTTAGACTTTGGACAATTAATCGCCCTCGGCAAACCTGAAACCGTTAAAAACGATCCTGCTGTCATTGAAGCTTATCTAGGAGATGAATAGTAACGTGAGTTTTGAAGATAATAAATCAACTATTGTCTTATAAAACATTCCCAAACCCGTCCCTAGAAATAACCCATCCGCTATCTCACACTCAAAATCGCCACCCACAGATCCGCTGCAAATGACTCAACCCATCCTAGAAATCAAAAATCTATCCGTAAAATACGGTGCAATTCAAGCACTCACCAACATTAATCTAGTCGTCAACAAAGGAGAAATAGTCACCCTAATTGGCGCAAACGGTGCCGGAAAAAGCACCACGCTTAAAGCCATTTCTCGCCTAGTAAATCCCCATATTGGTCAAATTATTTATAATGGACAACTACTAAATCACCTCCCTCCAGATAAAGTAGTACATTTAGGAATTGCCCATAGCCCAGAAGGAAGAAGAATCCTCGCCAGACAAACTGTTTTAACTAACTTAGAATTAGGAGCTTATACTAGATCCGATCGCTTAGGAATCAAAGCCGATATTGAACATTATTTTATCACCTTTCCCCGCCTCGGAGAACGCCGGAATCAACTAGCAGGAACCCTTAGCGGCGGCGAACAACAAATGCTTGCGATCGCCCGTGCCCTAATGAGTCGCCCGAAACTCTTGCTACTAGATGAACCCAGCCTTGGTTTAGCCCCCCAAGTTGTCCGAGAAATTTTCTCAGTAATTCGCCAATTAAATGATGAAGGTGTTACTATTTTATTGGTCGAGCAAAATGCCACTCTGGCTTTGCAAACTGCTAATCGAGGTTATGTTTTGGAAGCGGGAGAATTAACGATTTCTGGTTTAGCTTCGGAACTTCTGAATGATGAGCGAGTGAGGAAGGCTTATTTAGGATAATTTTAAGTAAAAATGCTGCCAGTATACAGAGAAGATAAAGATGAAAATATCATTAAAGGTATAGGGCTACCAGCTTTCATACATAATTTCCACTACCATCAGACAATTATTAAAGGAAAGAGACGATGACTACCCTACTCCCTCAAAACGACCCCAACCCCCAAAGACGGCAACAATTTTTACAACGTCAGCGATACTTCTACCGCTATAACTTCACCTACTTACCCCCCCTCCCCTTTCCTGATGAAGTACCAGACTCAGAAGGATTCTCCGCCAAATACTATGGGGAACAATTTAAAGGAATTACTAAACTAGGACTAAATCTAGGTGCAGCAAAATTAGACGATTTACTGGATCCGTTTGATAATCTTGATGACTACGAAAAATTATTTCTAGGTGAACCCCTACTCCGAAAACCTTTCACCAGCAAAACTTTCCTACTCGATAAAGAATTTGCTCATCAAAGAATTGCTGGGGCTAACCCATTAATTATCGAAAGAGTCGATCCAGCTAAACTGCGGGATATGCTCCAAAAGTTCCCCGTTACTGATGCTATTTTGCAGCAAGTGGTAGATACAGAAGAAACTCTAGCAAGTGCCGCAGCCAAAGGTCAACTTTATTTAACCGATTATGCCCTATTGGAGGGAATGAAATTGGGTAGTTATAAACACTGGCAAAAATTTGTCACTGCCCCACTTGCTTTATTCTACTGGCAATCTACAGGTTTTGCCGATCGAGGTTGCTTAGTCCCTGTCGCCATTCAACTCTATCAGAAACCGAGATCGGATAATCCCATTTTCACCAGATTCGATGGGGCAAACTGGTTTATTGCCAAAACCTTTGTGCAAATTGCTGATGGTACATATCATGAATTACTTGCTCATCTAGGGTTTACTCATCTAGTCATCGTACCCTTTATCCTAGCAACAGCCCGTCAATTAGCAGATAACCATCCCCTAGGGATATTACTAAGACCACACTTTCAATTTACCCTAGCTATTAATGATTTAGCCAGAACCCAACTGATTAATCCTGGCGGTTTTATTGAAAAGATCTTACCAGGGACATTAAAAGCTTCCTTATCATTAGTTGGGAAATCAATAGAAGAAAGTCAGTTTCAAGATTTTGCCTTGCCCAATCAACTTAAAAGGCGAGGAGTAGAAGATTCTAATCTACTTCCAGATTATCCTTATCGGGATGATGCCTATCTCTTGTGGTCAGCGATTGAAAAATTCGTCACTAGTTATGTGAATCTTTACTACAAGAATGATGGAGATGTAGTCAAAGATTACGAGTTACAAGAATGGGTGGAGGAATTAACCTCTCCAGATGGTGGTCGGGTGAAAGGATTAACTGATGATGGCAAAATTGACAATCTGGAAAAATTAATCGCTGCGATCGTTCAAATTATCTTCATCTGTGGACCCCAACACGCAGCCGTTAACTATCCCCAATATGATTATGGTGCATTTGCCCCCAATATTCCTGCTGCTGGCTATGCCGCACCTCCCACACAAAAAGATAACCCAGACTTTCACTTAGATCTTAGCAATCCAATAAAATCCCTCTCTCCCTATCTCCTGAAATTTCTACCACCGAAAGAGCAAGCTATCAGCCAATTAACGATCCTATACTTGCTTACCTCATTTCAATATAATCGTTTAGGCTATTACGATCGCAGAGACTTCCAAGATGCTAAAGTCCAACCCCTGATTACAGCTTTTCAACAAAATTTACACATAATTGAGGATCGAATTAACCTCCGCAATACCAAGCGCAGTCAACCCTACACTTTCCTCAAACCTTCCCTAATTCCCAATAGTATTAATCTTTGAGGAATTGCAGGAGTCCCCTGGGTGGGAAAGACTACTTTTATAGTACAGCAAGGGGCTTTCTTGCTAGGGGCGAATAAAGTTGTAAAATCGGTTTAAGGGGGGAGCCGAAATTACAACTTTAGTAGGGATTGAGGAAATTATAGGAAATTGGCATTACTGCCAACTTTTTTAGACAATTGCGATGCTACCGAACATGATATAATCGAATTTGCACAGAGCAGCACTATCAAATTTTTGGCTAAAACAAATACCATCAAAACTTGTCAACTAAGGCACTGTTATTTTTGAATTGTTCAGAGTAACCAGACAATCTGGGCGTTGATGCTTAAATTCTTGAGCGATGCTTAATAGATTGCGTCTATTGTCATCAATAGTGAGCTTCTTAAGCGTTTTGACATTTACTAACTCCATAATCGCTTCTTGACTCAGAGAAGTACGTGAAATATCAATGTCATATAGATTTTTGAATCCATTATTTGAAGCAATTGAATGAAATACTATATCGTCTACTCCTGGGGCAATCAAGCTGAAATTTGGGCTAGCTGAAAATTCTGCAAATGAATTATTAGTTTCAAAATAATGAAATTCAAATCTGTCTTGATATTTGGGCATCCATTCAAAATAATTCTCTTCAATCCAAACAGTTTTTAACTGTTTTTGTTCACCTACAGTCACTATTATTCTTTCCTTTTTTTCTTCTAAAATCATATCTATTCCGCCCAGAGATCCATCCTCATACCAGCCAAAACTTTGAGAAAGATCTTCTTCTTTCATTAATGTTAGATAGTGCATTTGCCCTGACAAGTACCATCCAACTGAAGCCACTCTTATCCCATCTTCAAACAGATGTTGTTCGAGACAAACTTTTTCTTCGTCTCCTAACTCATAAGCAACGCCAGAAAATATATCGTTATTGTTTTTGTACCGAGGATAATAGTCTATATCGTCTCCTGGAAATTCAAGGCAGTCCATATCTACATGAATAATTTCCTTCTCATTGGCAAAGTATTTACTCGTATATTGACCCAGGCAAATCCCTGACTCAAACTTCAAAGCTTCTTCAATTTTGTAACCATCAACTCTGAAACCTACTCCTGTGAATAGTTTGTCTTGATAGTAATATTTTTGAGCGATTTTCTTGAGTTCTTGAATGTTTATCATCAACATTAGTCTGATACCTCCCCAGTTAAAATATTAAACCCTTTTAATATATTTTTACAGTTTTTACAAGCTGGGAAATGATCGCCTTGTTTAATTTCTGGACTACCTGGAGCGACTCTATATACTGCCACCTGTATTCGTGCTAAAATTTCATCAGTAATCTCAACACCTGCTTCATCTAATCGATTGAGAAGGTTGTTAACTGCCTGAACTTCGGCATGAAGTCCTGGTATTTGAGCTTTAGTTGAGAACTCTCTTCCTGCTTCACTAATCCATTTTCTAATTTTCTCTTCCATCTTTGGATGTAATGGATTTCCACTATCCTTGTATATCCTCTTTATGTTACCCATGAATATATCTGGATCCGAAATAGTCATGATTGTTTCACTGCTTTCTAGTCTCCTCTCCTTTAACTCAAACCCTGGGAATTTCTCAGAAGTGTACGTTCCTGGAGCATTGTCTTTTGTGGCTTTGAGATTCTGAAAAGCCTCACTTATAATATCTTCCCAGCTAGCTCTAGCAGTTGCAGCTTTTTCTTTTAAACTTTTTTTAGCTTCTTTTTCACCTTTTTTACTTTCTTCCTCGATGATCCCCTCTGCATCCTTATGCACACTATCTTTTAATGAATTTTCTTGGTGAATATCGGCTAATTCTCTCGCCAATTCCCGTGCTTGTGCAGCTTTTTCTTCTGGATTATTTAATCCTTCGATATCGTCGAGTCTTTGTCTGAGATCGTCTCGCTCTGCTAAGATATTTTCATATTGAATTCTTATTTCTCCACAATCTGAACAGCGAACAACTCGACCATCTTTGAGAACTTTAATCTCATGTCCATCGTGAGTTTTCTCTTTAGCAACTACACCTGGTTCGATTTCTGGTTGATGGAAATGAGTAGCAGTTTTTCCACCCTGATTTGGAATCACAGAGGGCAAATTAATTTCACCCTGAGAATGAGGCGGAATTAGGGGTATCGCGGGAGTCGCATTTTTAGTTGTCGGTAAATGGGATGATGGCAAATTCAATCCTTCAGGATGAGGAATTGTCTCATTTAATTTCCCTCCAACATTCCTATGAGATTCTGGTGTCAAAGGATATTTCCCACCAGGGCTAGCTAAATCCAACGCCCCCAATAATCCCATCCCACCTCGCCCTAATCTATCAGGAATACTCAAAGAATTCCCTTCAATATCCCTCCCACTAATAGCGGCACCAATATCTTGTCCATCGGAAAAAGTACCGTAAGTCGCTACTCCAGCTAATGTCGGTTGGGATAATACCCCTAATTTCCCTAATGCAGCACCACCTCCAAGTAAACTTAAACCTGAACCTAATGCACCACTTTTAAAGTGATTCCATCTTTCTTCATTTGTCAGAGAATTACCCCAAATATCTTGCCCGCCGATGCCTTCTCCCATACTGACACCGCCTCGAAAACCACCCTATAACATCATCCCTTTTCCAACGGGTTCTAATGCTTTGGCAGCGTTGGCTAGATGCCCCATCGCACCCAATCCATAACTTCCCAAACGCCCAGCATTTGCCATTGCACCTAATCCGGCTGTGCCTAATGTAAATGCGGTGGTGGAGGCGTTTTCTTTTGTCCAAAGTGCTGCTAGGGAACCGAATGTTGTTCCTGCGGCTTGTTTGGCAAAGCCTTTTAATCCGCCTTGATTTTCTCCTTCTACTGCCATATTTGCCCAGTATTCTAAGGCATTTTGTCCCGCATCTGTACCCCAGTTTCCTGTCAGTTTCGTAACTTTATCTAAGCCTGCTTTACCTTTGTGGTATAGGTTTTTAGATTTTTGTTTGACTTGGTTTACAGTCTGTTTGACTTGTTTTTTTACTGATTTCTTGAGCTTGTTAATAGTCTGATTGGCTTGGGTTTTTGTCTGGTGTAATTTCTGTTTAACTTGGTTTTTTATTTGATGGGCTTTTGATTTAGCTTTATTCACACCTTGTTTAATTTTAGCTTTAACCTTATTCCCCAAGGATTTAGCCTTATTGACACCTTGTTTAATTTTAGCTTTAACTTTATTCCCCAAGGATTTAGCTTTATTGACACCTTGTTTAATTTGGGATTTAACCTTATTACCCAAGGATT
>DOIX01000149.1 GCA_003511885.1 Cyanobacteria bacterium UBA11153 | reverse complement strand
TCAATTTTTAGGGCAGGTCAATGTGCCACAAGCCAGACTGTGCAATGGTTTTAGCCATAGTTGTCGCCCCGTCAGGTTTTGAATGGGTGATTTTTGACTTTAATTTGGAGTAATACTTGGAGATGGTGGCGGTACTAATTGCCCTGGGGGTGGTTGTAATTTGAGGATGACAAATTGTTGATTGGCAAGTGCTTGGGGTTGACTGGGATTTAGTTTTAAGGCGGTTTGGAGGGCAACTAATGCTTCGGGATATCTCTCTAAAAATCGCAAGGCGATGCCTTTTCCTGTCCAGAAATCGGCATTTTTGGGATCGATTTTGATGGCTTCTTCGTAAGCTGCGGCTGCTTCTCCATAGCAATTGAAGCAATTTAATGCCATTAAAGCTAATCCTTTGTTGTACCAAGCTTGGGAAGATTTGCGATTGATGCCAATGGCGTTATCTGCGGAGGCGATGGCTTCTTGGTATCTTTCTAAACGCCAGAGAAGGGCACTTTTATTGACCCAAATTTGTGCTAAAGTAAGACGATCGCCGACATTGGCATCTCCTAATAAGGCGCGATCGTAAGCATCTAAAGCGTCTTGATATTTTCCTAATGTGGTGAGGATTCTCCCTAGATTAAACCAGGCTGGGGAAGAGTTGGGATTGAGGAGAATGGCTTGGGAAGTTGCGCCGAGGGCTTCATCAAATCTGCCCAGATACCATAGTGTAACACCCCGATTAATCCAAGGATCGGGATAATTGGGAGAAATTGCGATCGCTCTATTGGCTGATGCTAATGCGTCTTCAAAGCTGCCTACTCCTGTCAGGGCATTTGCTCGATGATTCCAAGCCAATGCAATTCCTTCTTCTCCCCATCTGCCATCTCCTTCTTGAATGGCTTTGTCGCAGTCTTTGATGGCATCTTTGTAGTTTTTCTGACGGTTGAGGGTGGAACATTTGTTGGCTAGGGCGAGGGCATAATTTGGACTAATTTTCAGTGCCCATTCTTGGGATGCGAGGGCTTCTCCTAGTTTGCCTAATTTTTCTAATACTGCACCTTGCTCTGTCCAAGCTACTTCATCTTTGGGGTTAATTGCTAAAGCTTTATCGTAAGAAGTTAAAGCTTCGTCATATTTTTCTAATTTAGCTAAAACTCTACCTTTATTTGTCCAAGCAAAAGCGGCGGTTTTATTTTCCCAATCGCCATTTACCGCCAAAGCGCGATCGCAAGATCCCAAGGCTTCATAAGTTCTTCCCATTTGAGATAATAACAGACAGCGATCGGCCCAGGCAATGGAATAATTAGGATTGCTTTGAGTAGCCAAATCAAAGGAAAAAAGTGCTTCATCCCGTCTAGCCAATCGCCATTGAGCTATTCCTTGATGATAAAGGGCAAAAGCTGGCGTTACTTTACCCCAACTTTCATCTACTGGTAATTTTAAAGCCGTTTCACAATCAGAAATTGCCTCTTCATAACCACCCAATTCAATTCTCCCAGCACAGCGTTTTGCCCAGGCTTCAGCAATTTTTGCCTCAATCCGAATTACTTGCCCAAAAGCCCCCACAGCTTCCACATATTTAGTTAAAGAAAATTGAGCATTACCCAAATCCGTCCAAACTTTTGGCTCATTGGGATTAATTGCGATCGCTTGTTGGCAAGCCTTAATCGCTTCTTCATAGTTTTTGGCTTGATTTTGCCCGCTACACAAACCCGCCCAATAGCCAAAATCTTGAACTGGTTTTGGTTGTTCCTGTGCCAGAGAAATTTGCGGTAATTCCAGCCCAATACTCACAACCAAAATCAAAAAATAACCAATTTTACTTTTAATTTTCTGACATTTAACTAAATTAATCAAGCAATCCATATATACTTCCTCCTATCCGCCATCAAACTAAGCTAAAGCGCAGCTAAATTATCTATTTACTCTTCCCCCTTCACCCTTATCTCTTAAGTGTTTTTAGTAGGCACTTTAGTGCTTCAAAAGCCAGGATTTCAGGCACTAAAGTGCTTACTACAAACCTATTTATACTTACATATTCCCTTATGGTGAATTATCGCAACTTTTCTTACTCCCATCAGGCATAATCGCCCCACAGAAATTAACTTGATTCAGGTTAGCCCCAGTTAAATTAGCTCCCTTGAGGTTAGCGCCCTGTAAATTCGCACTATCCAGAATCGCACCCTGAAAGTTAGCACCTTCTAAATTAGCATTACTGAGGTCAGTTTGAAATAAGTTAGATCTCTCCAGATTAGCACCACTCAAGTCAGCATTGTACAAACTCGCACCGCTTAATCTTACGTTACTTAAATTAACTCCTCTTAAATTAGCATTTTGCAGGTTAGCGCCGCGCAAATCCGGAACTTCTAATCCTTGATTAATAATTTCCCAGACTAAACGCCATTTGGGATCTAATCTAGTTTGTTCGTTAATTTTTGCCCTCCGCAAGTTAGCTCTATTTAAGTTTGCTCCTTCTAGATTAACATTACCCAATTCGGCATTACCCAAGTCAGCATTACCCAAGTCAGCATTACTCAAATCCGCATAACGCAATTCCGCATTATTGAGTTTGGCAGCAGTAAGATTTGCACCGCGCAGGTTAACTAGAAATAGATAAGCTTCGGCTAAGTTAGCTTCTTTGAGGTTAGCTTTTTCCAGGTTAAGTCCTTCTAGGTTAGCACCTGTTAAGTCAGATCCGGCTAAGTCTTTCCCCTCAATCCCTTTATTCACTAACTCCCAAACTAAAAGCCATTTATCTTCAATAATGGTTTGAGCATTAAATTTAGTTCCCCGCAAGTCGGTACGAAACAGTTTAGCCTCTTTCAGGTTTGCCCCCTGAAGGTTGGAGCCTTTGAGGGAGGCTTTTTCTAAGTTAGCTTGTTGGAGGTTAGTTTTTTCTAAGGAAGCATTAACTAACTGGGCATTTTCCAAGTTAGCTTCCTGTAAATTAGCATTACTGAGATTGGCTTCTTGTAAGGAGGCTTCCCTTAAGTTAGCCTTGATTAAATTAGCCAAACGCAAGTTAGCATTTTTCAGATTAGCTCCTTGTAAATCTGATTCTTGTAAATCCGCTTTTTGTAGGTTGGCGCGAAATAAGGTAGCGCGAGGAAGTTTGGCATTATTCAGTTTGGCTTCGCTAAGGTTTGCACCAGATAGTTTTGCATCCGCTAGCTCCGTATCGCTTAAATCTGCTTTGAATAAGTTAGAGCCTTCTAAGTTAGCACCATTGAGATTTTCTCCGCCTAAACCTGCTTCGATAAGGTTACAAACAGGGCATTCTTGAGTATCAAGTAATTTTTCCACATCTTCCTCTTTGGCTGCTTGTACAGAATTGCTGAGGAATAGGAAGGTAATCAGGGTTATGGTTAGGGTTTTGAGGGTGAGGGAAGCCATAAGTAACAAAGAGTGTTTTGACTACAATCTTAACTAATGGCGTGGCATAATTGTGGAAAAAGGTGACGGGTGAGGGGTGAGACGTGAGGGGTGAGAGTTAATATTATGTAGTTCGATGGATGTTAAATCCCAATAGCACTTGAGGTCATAATTGATCGAGATGGTAGATAATATGAAAGCAAAATTAGCCCGATGCCCGTAGAATAAATAGAGGAGGTTGTAGATATGGAATTACCAGATTGGGTACGCTTGCAAAAAGCACTTTCCGTCGAAGCAGAAAAGGGTTTCACTGACTTAGTGGGCAAACAGTATAGATTTAGCGAGTTTCTCTATCTGAGTTTCGGACAAACTCCTCATATCCTTATACCACAAGAACGTCGCCAGTGGCAGGAAATGGGGAATGAATTTGCGCGCTATCCTCAGATGACATTAGAGCAAAGACAGCATCTAGTAGCAGATACCCGTCGGTTTCTCTATCAACTTCAACAAGAAATCCAACGCCGTAGCGTTGACGGTTTAGCTCCGAAACAACTGCCTCCCGTTAAATCTCCTCGCACCACATCGCTAGTCGCTTCTTCCTCTCAAATTAACCAAAATATTCATCTAGATTTACCCTTATCTCAAGTCATAACTATTGGGATGGGTAAAAGTAGATATTTAGAACGTTTGGGACTCCATAAAGTTCGGGATCTTCTCTATTATTATCCCCGCCAGCATGTTGATTATGCCCGTCAAGTTAATATTGCCAATTTAGTAGAAGGCGAAACAGTAACAATTTTGGGAACAGTGAAACGCTGTACCTGTTTTACCAGTCCCCGCAATAGTAAATTAACGATTTTTGAAGTAGTCCTAAAGGATAACACAGGGCAAATTAAACTCAATCGTTTTTATGCAGGTACTCGCTACAATAATCGGGGTTGGCAAGAACAACAAAAACGCCGCTATATAGCAGGTGTAGTAGTAGCAGCATCAGGTTTAGTGAAAAAGAATAAATATGGGGTAAGTTTAGAAAACCCAGAATTAGAAGTTTTAGGGGATTCTGAAAATAGTATTGAATCGATTAAAATTGGTCGCGTCGTGCCAGTATATCCTTTAACAGAAGGAGTACCAGCAGATATAGTCAGACAAGCCGTAATCGCCATCTTACCAGCCGCCAAACAAATCAAAGAGGCGCTGCCCAAGGCTTTGCGGCAACAATATGGGTTAATGAAGGTAAGCGATGCGATCGCAAATATTCATTTTCCCACCGATAGCGATACCCTAGCTGCAGCGCGACGGAGATTAGTTTTTGATGAATTTTTCTATCTCCAATTAGGCTTCCTTCAGCGCCGTCAAATCCAGAAATCTGTTCAATGTAGCGCCGTTATTGCTACCACAGGCAAACTCATCGATCGATTTTATCAAATATTGCCATTTCAACTTACAAACGCCCAAGCAAGAGTAGTTAATGATATCCTCAATGACTTAGAAAAAACCAACCCCATGAATCGATTAATTCAAGGCGATGTAGGTTCCGGAAAAACCGTAGTTGGTGTTGTCGCCATCCTCGCTGCCATCCAATCTGGTTATCAAGCAGCATTGATGGCTCCCACAGAAGTTTTAGCCGAACAACATTATCGCAAATTAGTCGGTTGGTTTAACTTATTACACCTACCAGTAGAATTACTCACAGGCTCAACTACCGCCAAAAAACGTCGAGAAATTCACGCCCAACTAGAAACCGGAGAATTACCACTTTTAGTCGGGACTCATGCCCTAATTCAAGATAAAGTTAACTTTCAACGACTAGGTTTAGTCGTCATCGACGAACAACATCGATTTGGCGTACAACAACGAGCAATTTTACAACAAAAAGGTCAATCTCCTCACGTTTTAACCATGACAGCAACCCCCATTCCCCGCACCTTAGCCCTAACATTACATGGGGATTTAGATGTCAGTCAAATAGACGAATTACCACCAGGCAGACAAAAGATTCAAACCAGTGCCCTCACCGGAAAAGAAAGAACCCAAGCCTACGAATTAATTCGCCGAGAAGTAGCCCAAGGCAGACAAGCTTATATTGTCCTCCCTCTCATTGAAGAATCAGAAAAATTAGATGTAAGATCCGCAATCGAAGAACATGAAAGACTATCTGAAAGCATCTTTCCCCAATTTAAAATCGGCTTACTCCACGGCAGAATGAATGCCACAGAAAAAGATAACGCCCTGAATGCCTTCCGCGATAATCACACCCAAATTATCGTTTCCACCACAGTCATTGAAGTCGGAGTAGATGTCCCCAACGCCACCGTCATGATGATTGAAAATGCGGAAAGATTTGGCTTATCTCAACTGCACCAATTACGAGGCAGAGTCGGGCGAGGTTCCCATCAATCTTATTGTTTATTAATGAGCGGTTCCAAAACCGATACCGCACGTCAGCGTTTAACCGTTTTAGAACAATCAGAAGATGGATTTTTTATCTCAGAAATGGATATGCGTTTTCGAGGGCCAGGAGAAGTATTAGGCAGCCGTCAATCCGGATTAGCTGATTTCGCCTTAGCCAGTTTAGTAGAAGATCAAGAAGTATTAAATTTGGCGCGGCATGCGGCGGAAAAAGTGATGGTACAAGATCGTAATTTGGTTGATTTTCCTTTGATGAAGGCGGAATTAGATTATCGGTATTCGCGGTTAATGGGAGGAAGTATTTTGACTTAATTTGGATGTAGTTACTTAAATACATTAACTTGAGATCATGTAAATATTTGGTGAGATTTTATTTTCGATCTCAAGTCAGCTTCCTCAGTTATTAAGCAATCGAAATCAAAGTCATGAAAGTCGAGTCTATTTCTATTCATAATTTCAAAATATTTGACAAAGAAGTATCAATTTCTTTTAAGAATAAAGTGCTTGATGAAGTTAGCGATCGATTTTTAATTCTAGGAGATAATGGTACGGGTAAAACAACTTTATTACAAGCTATTGCCCTACCATTAGCACTGGCAACCAGGCAAATTCGCCGCGTTACAGAGTTTGACTGGATTGGATTTCTGCCACAGCGGTATCAGCGTTGGGGAAGCCCTCGTATTGAATTAGATGTATCTTTCACCGATGAAGAATTGGAAATTACTAGAAATCTTGCTAATCGATGGCATGATGCTCAACCGGATCTCCCGTTTGTCGAACCAGGAAATAGTTCGATAGTTCATTTAGTTTTGGAAGGCGAAAGCTGTCGGGCAGAAACGGCATCAGAATATTGCCAATTTTCTGGGCGTTACTACGCTACTCAGTTACTGGAAACTAATCCATCTATCCGTTCGTTATTTTCTAGATTACCAGGATTATTCTGGTTCGATCAATTCCGAAATGCTGGTTACACCTCACCTTCACATTCGACAAATATTGAGCTATCTGAACAGAGGAATCTTGGTTATTATAACAGTCGTATCTCTTTTGAATTTGGTGTATCAAAGTTACGGAAATATCTTAATGGTTGGAAACTGGCTCAACTGACACATACATATAATGTTGATTACCTACTCGAATTAGAAAATTTATATAAAAAAGTTTTCCGAGGACGATCTTTTGCTGGTTTAGAGCCGATTCCTGGTGTTGATACTCCTACTCCAGAAGACTACTATTTCTTGGTTAATGATGGGAATCGCACCTATGATCTTACAGAAATGTCTGGAGGAGAACAATCTATTTTTCCAATTCTCTATGAATTTATTCAAAAACAGATTGCTTATTCAGTGGTTTTAATTGATGAAATTGATATGCACTTGCATCCTCCTGCTGCTCAATTCCTGGTTAGTCAGCTACCCAAAATAAGCCCTACTTCTCAGTTTATCTTTACGACTCATTCAAGTGCGGTGAATAGTATAATTGGTGAAGCAGATACTTTCCGTTTACCGGGAGGATCCTTATGTCTGTAAATATTTTGTATTGTGAAGGAGGAGATAAAAGTCCTGATATTCGGATTCTCTCGAAAATACTTGCTGGAGTCTGCACTGTTCAATCATTTGGTAGCAAATATGGTTTCAAGGAGAAAATTTGCATTGCCAGAGGATTTCAACCTGCTACTGTGGGAATTAGAGACCGTGACTTTGATGATGAAGAGGACTCTCCTCCAATTAATATACCTCGAACTTGGTCGGGAGTTTGGCAAAATAAAACAGTCCAACTGGGTTGGTTGTGGGAACGGAGAGAGATAGAAAACTATATCATAGATCCAGATGTAGTTCGCATTGCTCTTGGGTCAAAAGCACCTTCTCCCTCAGAATATATAGCCGCCCTAAATGGAGCAGCTAATTTGATAACTGATTATTCGGCTGCCAGAATTGCTTTATCCCAGTCTCGAATTAAAAAACCAGAACAACTTAGGAATTATTGGACTGGTAAGTCTGGAGGACAGCATCCTTTTCCTGATAGCTTTACTGAAGCTGACTGTGAGGCTGGAATTCGTGCCTCTGTACGAGATTATGGCAATATTCAAAGTGTTACTGAAGCAGATGTATTGCATAAATTTCAGCAAATCTTACCAACTTGCCGAGCAGGTGGTGTAAGATTTCAGTACTATCTAACCTTTTTTGCTGGTAAAGATTTACTCTGTGGTATGGAAAGAGTTGGTGCAAGCTTTATACGTGGAACAGCATGGGATTTTCGGAATGTTTTGGTAGAAAGTATTGCCAAATCTTCAGAAGATGTTTGGACTTGGCTACCAGAGTGGCAAGCACTTCGGCACTTGATTGCGACTGCCTATTTTTAAAAATAGCTCCTACAATGCTGAATGTTGAAAACTAACTATTCTTCAGATCGAACAACTCTTACTATCGATTTTATTGCCTTATAATATTAGGACTTACACAGTGATGCTACCAATAGTGGATGGTGCGTTAGCTTGAGCGAAGGGCACCCTACAGATAGATTCTTTGCGTAATTCCTGATATTTTAGCACCCAAATAACTCATCACCATGAACATTAATCGCATTCAACCTCAACCTGGACAAGAATCTGTATGGGATTATCCTCGCCCACCGCGCCTAGAAGACTCTCCTAAACATATCCAAATTATCTTCAATGGTGTCACTATCGCTGATACTCACCGTTCAAAAAGAGTCTTGGAAACTAGCCATCCACCTATTTATTATATTCCTCCTGAAGATATCAAAATGGAGTATTTGCCCTTGACAAATCAAGGTTCATTCTGTGAGTGGAAGGGACGGGCAATTTACTATACCCTGGTAGTGGGCGATCAACAGGTAGTGAATGTAGCTTGGGCTTATCCCAATCCCACACCAAGTTTTGCTGGAATTAAGGATTATTTAGCTTTTTATGCTAGCCCCATGGATGGGTGTTATGTGAATGGGGAAAAAGTACAACCTCAGCCAGGAAATTTTTACGGAGGTTGGATTACTCAAGATATTGTTGGCCCTTTTAAAGGAGGTGCTGGTACATGGGGGTGGTAATTTGGCTAATTGCTAATTGCTAATCGCTAATCGCGAATAAATCTTCCCTACTCCTTACTCCCCATTCCCCATGAATCTTCATCAATGGGATCCACATCTGCTGGTGGTTGATAGTGTAAAGGCAAAGTCACAGTAAAAGTCGTACCTACTCCTAATTCACTAGCTACATCAATCGTGCCTCCCTGCAAATCGACGCATTTTTTCACAATGGCTAATCCTAAACCCGTACCTTGAATATTACCGACATTACCAGCTCTTTGGAAAGAATTAAACAGGTGCTGCTGATATTCTGGCGGGATACCGATACCGCTATCTTTAATCCGGAAAACGCCCAAATCGGGATCGCACTTCGCGCCCGCTTCGCTATCGCAAACTAGCTCGAATTTCACCTCACCTCCTTGAGGGGAGTACTTAATCGCATTAGAAATCAAATTACTGAGAACATGTCTGAGTAGATTTTCATCCATATAAGCATCGCTACAGTTACCAGAAGATGTAAAGTTAATCTGGTGTTTGGGAATTGCCCCAATTTGCATACTTTCGACAATATCTATACAGAAAGATCGCAAATCCATTGCTACTGGTTGACATTTTAGCTTCCCAGCTTCGGCTTTACCAATAGTCAAAACATCATCTAATAATTCAGTCATGCGAGTGACAGCCATTGCAATACGTTGGTGATGAGCTTCTTTTTTCTCCTCTGATATTCTTTGTCCGTACCGTTGTAGTAATTCAGAGGAGGAAAGAATTGTTGTCAAAGGCGTGCGAAATTCATGAGAAACTAAAGATACAAAACTGGAGCGAAGTTCGCTAAGTTCCCTTTCCTTTTCCAAAGCTTTACGAATTTCGGCTTCAGCTTGCTTGAGTGGGGTGATATCTCTCCCTACAGCCTGAAATTCAATCGGATTATCTTCCTTATCAAAAAGTAACCGATTCGTCCATTGTTGCCAGCGTATTTCTCCGGAGGGTAAAATAATGCGATGTTCGCAAGTGACAATTGGTTCCGATTGTGAAAGAGAAAAGAAAGTTTGATTGAACATTTCTCTATCTTCTTCGGGAATTGCAGGCATAAAACTCTGTCCGATTAAGTCATATTGCTCTTGGTTAAAATAGCGACAGTAGGCATCGTTGACGAATGTGAGGGTACCGTCTGGCATAAACCGACAGATAAGTTCAGTTTGATCTTCGACAATACCCCGATAGCGCGTTTCGCTTTGCTGTAGTGCTTGTAGTGCGTACTTCCGTTGAGTGATATCCTCAATCATTGCTAGAGTATAGAGAAATTTTCCAGCTCGATCTCGCAGTGCAATTAATCTTAAATTTACCCAAAGAATCTCACCATTCTTTCTGATATAGCGTTTTTCCAGATCGAAACTATCAATTTCTCCGCTAATAATCTGGGACATATAAGGAAGTTCTAATTCCAATTCTTCCGGATGAGTAATATCCTTAAAGGTGATTGCCATTGCTTCAGGCATGGTATAGCCTAGCATGGTACAAAAAGCTTGATTTACCCGCATATAGCGATCGTCTAATGCTGCTAAAGTCATCCCAATCGGTGCTTCATCAAATACCCGACGTAATTGCTCTTCACTGTGGCGCAAAGCCGCTTCAGTTTGTTGATTTTGCTCGATTTCTGCCTGAAGTTGGGTGTTAGCTTTTTGAAGTTCTTGGGTACGTGCCTCAACTCTGGTTTCTAGTTCAATTGTTGCCTTTTGTAAGGCTAATTCTGTCTGTTTGAGGTTAGTAATATCTTTAGCAAGAGTATATAAAATTCCCTTGTCATCTTTTAATAGTCTCCACGATAGCCAACGGTAGCTGCCATCTTTATGGTAAAAACGATTTTCATAATTGACGGTTTTCCCCGGAGTACACCGCGCCAGTGCCGTGCGAGTCATTTCCCGATCCTCCGGATGGACAAAATCAATGGCGAATCGCGATCGCAAATCTCCATCCTTCCATCCCAACCCTTTTTCCCAAGTCGAGTTAATCTGCTCGATATACCCATCGCTACCCCAAATCCCCAATATATCCTCTGATAAGATTAAAAATATATCTAAATTATCTGGTTTACTAGTTGGTGGCTCGATTAATTGGATCTGATTTGTTCCATAATTCATATCTGTTTATTATCCCTACTAACTACTTCACAAATTTTGCTATCTTATCTGATTTTATCGATTTTTACTGTATTGCGACTGTCATACAAACAGTCAATTTTGTATTACAGAAATATACTGAGGATTAGCTTCACAGCACGAAGCGCTCTGAGAGGGGAAGGGGGCACAGGAAATCGACTAGTTTGTCCCCTGGCGGGGTTTTAGCTATTCTGAGTTGCTTAAATCTGTCAAGACATGACTTGCAAAGCGCGATCGTAATATCAATTTTCTAAATCCTTGCTACAGATGCTCTTCTAGCTCCCCGGTAAGCAGGGCTGTTTCATTTTTGCTGCTGCAATCAGGCAATCGCACTCTTTCTCAAAGTGAAGCGCAAATCCCTCCGTCACGCACGAATAACTGTAATTTCTCGCCCCATTGGAGTAGTATGAATTTCCGTTTTCAGTCTCTCTTCCAATTCCGCTGCATTACAGCGGTTTCCGCAGTAA
>DOIX01000046.1:9631-19788 GCA_003511885.1 Cyanobacteria bacterium UBA11153 | reverse complement strand
GATATTTGATAGTTGATAATTACTCAGCTTACCCTGCTGTCCATTGTCAACTGTCCATTGTCAACTGTCCATTGTCAACTGTCCATTGTCAACTATGGTTTTGGCTGGACTTCGCGAGCCGATATTCCTTCACTCTGAGAGCCAAAAAACCATAAAGCTACTGCTGCTTCAGCACGAGTTACTGATTTTTTCGGCTGAAATAAAGTTGTATAACCAAAAACTCTACGAATATTAGCTTTCTCGCCATTCTGAAAATCTGCTAAAACAGCTCGTAATGCCTTCGGATCGATTTTGGCAGCATCTTGAAATCCCCAGGTTTGCTGCACCGTATCAATGGTACTGACGGGCAAGGCTTGACGGGTATCCAATGGTACTTTCCATAAAATTAAATTTTCCCGCGTTAAAGGAGCATCGGGACGAAATTGTACCGCAGTAGTATCCCCACTCAGAGGGCTAGGAATTAATCCGGCATCTGCTAATGCTTGAATGCTGGGAAAATCTGGATCCGTTTTTGGTACATCCTGAAAAGCAGGTTGATTTGTTGTGGCTGATAAACGGATTTGTAATCCTGGTTTATTCGTATAAATTTTATTATTTGCCGCCACCAACCAACGGGCATATTCGCGACGGGTTATGGTTTGATTGGGTTCAAACTTAGTTTCAGTAGTATCGGAATTTGTGGGAGTTGTCGATGAGATGGTTAAGACACCTAATCCGGCTAAATCTTGCACAGATTCTTGCCAAGATTCTGGCACTTCATTGATATCCGAGAATTTTTGTCCATCTACTGATGGTGAATTCTCCGATTGAGGAGTAACATTGGGCGATGGTGGCAATGGAGATGGGGAAGCTCCTGTCTGAGTAGTGTTACGGAGATATTGAATTTCAAACCTTGTCAGATTGGCATGGGGAGTTGCTTGTGTAGTGCTGGGAGTTTCTGCTGGATTGCTAATCTCACCACCTCTAGGGAGCGAAATGGTAATTTGTAAATCATTTCTACGGAAAACAAAATTACCACCTTCTTCTTCATTGGGTTGAGATACAACTTCCCAATTGCCAGTCTCTAATGCTTTTTTATAAAAATTAAGGATTAAATTGCTAGGATCGGGAGATACCCAAGTGGTACGTTTACCGGAAGAATCTGGTACAGTTAAGGTTTCGACTTTCTCTAATTTAGCTTCTGGATAAGGAGGAATCTCCGCTGGAAAATCTTCTGGCAGTGCCCCTGAAGAGGAATGCTCAGATTGGTTGGTTTGTCCGTTATTGACAACAGTTGGATTTTCCTTAAGTTTAGGATCCGCACCAAAGGTTTTTTCCCAGGATTTACCTGCCGAGGTATTGGCGCAGGAGGTTAAGAAACCCACGAGAGAAAGGGCTACAGAGGCGAATAGGAGAGGAGATTTGCGGAACAGCACAACTGAAACATTAGATATGGTATTTTGTATTGTAACAGTTGGGTCCGCCTTGGACAGTGGACAACTATTAACTATCAACTGTCAACTGTCAACTGCTATACATGCCTAAGCTGGATCTTGCTAAGTCGCCAATTACCATACCACAACTTTTATTTTTACCTACCATCATGTACATATTGATTTATTTGGCTTCTTGACGACGACGCATTTTAGCCCCAACAATTATTAACCCAACGGCGGCGATACCAGCAATAGCAGAGGGTTCGGGCACATCTTTTACCGCAATACCATCATTACCACATTCTTCAAATACATGGCTGACAAAACCGCCTTTAGGTAGTAATGAGCGATCGAACTTAAAGCAGAATGTGTAAGTATCATTGGCGCTAAAGTGACCGAAATCTAGTCCTTCATTCGCTAAATCTGCGCTATTCAAGGATGTAATACTACCCAGAAATGTCCCAGTTTTAATGATATTGAGAATGGGGATAATACCAGGAGTAGGAGTTCCGTATAAATAATTATAAGTAGCCGTCTTGGTTGAGAAATCGGTTCCCATTGTATTGGGCTTCTCATAACCTGCACCATAGTACCCAGCTAAATTGGCATACCCATGATTACTTGTCGTCACGCTATCGGTTTTAACATTACCGTACACGCCAACTTGATTAACTCCAGAATCATTGGTTGCTGCAAAGCGAACACCAAATAAGTTACCTGCATTATTAACGTGAGTTCGATGAAAACGTAAATTTTGGGTCTTCCCACGAAAGAATCGGGCTTTCCGCCAAGGAAGGAATCAGTGTTTCCGCCTCAGTCGAACTCACGCTATAAAGGATAGCTGATTGAGGGGATTATCAACTCTTGAGCGTGAATTTTAGGAAGTGAATCCTTGAACCCAACCTGCATTTTTAGGTGTATGATCCCGAGAGAGTGCGTTAAGATTGGTAGCGCGCCCTGTATATAGAGGCTTGGCGTAAGTCCTCAACTAGCAACTTAAGTTAATATGACCTCAGATCAAAAAAATTTAGCACCACCGGAATCCTCCAAGTTAAAGGCAACGGAGAATCAAGCTAATCCGTCATCAGCGGCACATCAGTCTCAATCACCAACTTCCGCCAAATTGACATGGCGGGAACAAATACGGGAGAATGTCCAGATAGTTGCGATCGCGCTGGTGTTGGCTCTGTTGATTCGATCCTTTATTGCAGAGCCTCGCTACATCCCATCGGATTCTATGATACCGACATTGGCAACGGGCGATCGCCTAGTGGTAGAAAAAATCTCATCCTATTTTCATCCCCCCACTAGAGGCGATATTATCGTCTTTGAGCCACCCCCACAACTTCAACGTCGTGGATACTCCAAGGATCAAGCTTTTATTAAGCGAGTTATTGGTACTCCTGGTGAAATTGTCCAAGTTCAAAATGGTCAAGTTTATCTCAATGGTACTCCTTTAGAAGAAGACTATATTGCCCAACCACCAGCTTATAATATGCCACCCGTACAAGTGCCAGAAGGTCAACTATTTGTGATGGGCGATAATCGTAATAATAGTAACGATTCTCATGTTTGGGGTTTTTTGCCTCAGCCTAATATTATCGGTAAAGCAATTTGGCGTTTTTGGCCTCCTCATCGGATTGGAAATATTTAGCTATTGTTGGCAAATTAAGTTAAAATCTCCCTCAATCTCCCTTAACAAGGGGGATAATTTACCCCAAAAACCTTTTTCTAAAGGTGGATTCTCAGAAAAAGGCTATCAATTGGTTTTACAGCGGGAACCAGAAAATCAGGTAGCGCGGAAAGGATTGGTGGATGTGCGGTTGGAGATGAAAGATGTGCAAGGTGCGATGCGCAGCCATCGCACCTGGTAAAGTAGGATATCCAGAAACTCGACTTCACCAGCGGATGTAAGGAGGGTTTCTCAGAAAAACGCGATCGCAATTTCTGATTGTGCCCTAGTATTTGGTAAAGTGGAGTGGGTGCGATCGCAGCATCAGAAGTGAGCTGATCGCTATTTACAGAAAAGTGGGTAAATTAAGGGTAGCACTTAGCTCTGCGCCAGAAATTGTGCAGTAGCAAGGTAGCCTTCACACTTCTTTACAGTATGTCCCAAACAAAACCACTACAGCGAATTCTCCTCTTATGGTCAATTGTGGCTTTCGTAGCCTCTAGTGGGTATGGGTTATTTAGTTTGTTTAGTAGTGCGTGGCAACAACCAAAGCGAAGTGGGCAAAATGAAGCACAGTTGATAAATAAACAGCTACAAGAGCAAGAAAAGGGCTATGAATTAGTTTTGCAGCGGGAACCAGAAAATCAGGTAGCGCTGAAAGGGTTAGTGGATACGCGGTTGGAGATGAAGAATGTGAAAGGTGCGATCGCGCCTTTGGAGAAGTTGGTTGAGTTGAATCCAGATCGAGAAGATTATAAAACCTTATTGAGTAAATTAAAACAAGAGATAGAAAAGAAATAAAATGTTTATGAAAATAATTCCACTAGAAGAGAAAGCAAAGGGTTATGAATTAGTTTTGCAGCGGGAACCAGAAAATCAGGTAGCGCTGAAAAGATTGGTGGATCTGCGGTTGGAGATGAAAGAGGTGCAAGGTGCGATCGCGCCTTTGGAGAAGTTGGTGGAATTGAATCCGGAAGGTGGGGAAAAGGGGCGAGAGGTAAATCGTAATAAAATTCGATTATCTATCAATCAACTGTTATGCAATTACTTTTAAAATCAACAATATACATAATTTTTTATGAATAAAAAGCATCGTCAATCCGCTCTAGATCGCCCGATTCCTCCCGAAATAAAAAATGATGAATTTTATCGATACATTCAAACGATAGCCAGAGAAGAAAATATCAAAACAGTTTTAGAAATTGGTTCATCTTCAGGTGAGGGTAGTACTGAAGCATTTGTCAAAGGACTTCGAGATAACCCAAACAAGCCAACCCTTTTCTGTCTTGAAGTTTCCAAGACTCGATTTGCTGAACTCCAAAAGCACTATGGAAAGGAAACTTTTGTCAAGTGCTATAACTTATCGTCTGTTTCTTTAGAAGCATTTCCTAGTGAAGACGAAGTTATTGATTTTTATAACAATAACTTAACCAATCTGAATTACTATCCTTTAGAACAGGTTTTAGATTGGCTGCGTCAAGATGTTGAATATGTCAAAAATGCTGGAGTACCAGAGGGAGGTATTCAAAAGATTAAAGAAGAAAATAACATCGATTTTTTTGATGTAGTATTAATCGATGGTTCTGAATTTACAGGTTCAGATGAATTAGATTTATTATATGGAGCAAAATTCATATTTTTAGACGATATCAATACATTTAAAAATTACCCAAACTTTCATCGTTTAATATCAGATAAAAACTATAATCTAGTAGCTAGCAATGGTAATATTCGTAACGGCTATTCTATATTTAAAAGAATAGAAAATAAAAGTTTGGATTTTGAGCATGAGCAAACTGAACAGTTACTCGTTAGAAAACTGGTTAGTCCTGGAATGATTGTTTTTGATGTTGGCGCTAATATTGGAGACTATTCCTTACTTTTCAGTCAACTAGTTGGTTATTCTGGAAAAGTATTTTCCTTCGAGCCAACATCAAGTACCTTTCAAAAACTGCAATCCCGAATAGAAGAATTAAATTTCAAAAACATTTATATCTATCAAAATGCAGTATTTTCAAGAAATACTCAAATTGAACTCAATGAATTTCCCGATGATTACTCAGCTTGGAATAGTATTGGCAAACCGCAGATGCTAGATCCACAAACATTTAAAGAATATGTCCCTATTGTCAAAACTGAAATAGTAGAAGCAGTCACTCTGGATAATTTTACCAAAGAACAAGATCTATCAAAAATTGATTATTTAAAAGTAGATGTTGAAGGAGCTGAGAGCGATGTACTTCGAGGCGCTCAGAGTCTCTTACAAAATAAAGCAATCCGCTTCATCCAGTTTGAGATATCCCAAAAGATGTTAGAAGGTTTAAATCGTCAAGCAAAAGATACGTTTGACATATTAATCGAAAATGGTTATGAATGTCATCGGATAACAAGAGATGGTAAAATTGGTGAACAAGTTAAAAATTCTCAGGCTTTCTATGAGAATTATATCGCCTTTCCTCAACTTCCTATTCACTTTTTTACTATAGTTCTTAACGGGGAACCCTTCATCCGTTATCATATCGAAATTTTTAAGCAACTGCCTTGCCAATGGCACTGGCATATTATTGAAGGTGTAGCAGACTTAAAAAATGATACTGCATGGAGCCTCAGATTGGGCGGAGCTATTACAGATCAAATTCATCATCAGGGACGCAGTAATGATGGTACGAGAGAGTATTTAGATGAATTAGCCCAACTTTATCCAGATAAGATCGCAGTTTATCGGAAGCCGGATGGTGTTTTCTGGGATGGAAAACTGGAAATGGTAAATGCACCACTGGTAAATATTCAGGAAGAATGTTTACTGTGGCAAATAGATGTAGATGAATTGTGGACAGTCGAACAGATTTGCACGGCGCGACACATGTTTGTGGCTAATCCTGATAAAACAGCAGCTTGGTATTGGTGCTGGTATTTTGTGGGGGAAAATTTGGTTATTAGTACTCGAAATTGTTATGCTCAGAATCCACAACAGGATTGGCTGCGTACTTGGAAATTTAAACCGGGTATGGTATGGGCTGCACATGAGCCTCCCGTATTAGTTGAGTCTTGGGATAATCAATGGCGCAATGTTGCTACTGTCAATCCTTTTTTACATACAGAGACTGAAGAAAGGGGGCTGATTTTTCAACATTTTGCTTATGTTACTCCTAGTCAATTGCGATTTAAAGAACAATATTACGGTTATAAAAACGCTGTTTCACAATGGACGAATTTGCAGAAACAGCCTAAATTTCCTGTCTTATTACGCCAATATTTTGCTTGGGTGGGAGATGATACAAGAGTTGATACCATAAAATCCTGCGGTGTTGTACCAATTGCTCAGAAGGTAAACGGCAGTGATGTATGGCAATTCAGACAGTCTGATGATGGGCAAAAGCAAGCTGTCAAATTTCAAGCGGTATCACCAACTATTTTAGTAGACGGCATATTCTTCCAACGCTATCAAACCGGAATTGCCCGCCTATGGCGTTCCCTACTACAAGAATGGGCAGCCAATAGTTTTGCCCAACATATTATTTTACTAGATCGCGGTGAAACTGCACCTAAAATTCCCGGTATTCGCTATCGTAGCATTCCACCTCACGACTATAACGCAACTGATGCGGATCGGGAAATGTTACAGCAAATCTGTGATGAAGAAGGTGCTGATTTATTTATCTCAACTTATTACACTACTCCCATCTCCACTCCTTCTGTATTTATGGCTTATGACATGATTCCTGAAGTATTGGGTGCGGATTTTGAGGAACCCATGTGGCGGGAAAAGCACTATGGAATTCAACACGCTTCTGCTTATATTGCTATTTCTCATAATACGGCTAGGGATTTAGCTAAGTTTTTTCCTCGGATTCCTTTAGAATCGATTGCAGTGGCTGAATGTGGAGTTGATAAAAGCTTTGCTCCGGCAACTGAGGCAGAAGTTGAGCGATTTAAAACTAAATATGGTATCACTAAACCTTATTTTCTGGCAGTAGGTATCGGGAGTAATTATAAAAATTCAGAATTATTTTTTCAAGGATTTGCTCGTCTGTATAGTAGAGAGGGTTTTGCGATTGTTTGCACTGGTAGTGGCGGTTTTTTACCGGAAGAATTAAGAAACTATACGGTGGGCACGACTGTTTATATGCTACATCTCAGTGATGAAGAGTTGCGAGTAGCTTATGCTGGTGCAGTGGCTTTAGTATATCCATCTTTATATGAAGGATTTGGATTGCCTGTATTAGAGGCAATGGCTTGCGGATGCCCGATTATTACTTGCCCTAATGCTTCCATTCCGGAAGTGGCTGGAGAAGCGGCTATTTATGTGAAAGATAATGATGTGGCAGGTATGGCTAATGCCCTTTGTGAGGTGCAAAAGCCGACAGTGCGGAATTCGTTAATTTTAGCAGGTTTGACTCAGGCGCAAAAGTTTTCTTGGTTGGGAATGGCTGATAAAGTCAGTGCGGCTTTAATTGATGCTGCTACTTTGCCTTTCAACCTTAAGGATATTAATCTGATTATTTTCCCCGATTGGTGTGGCTCGGAAGAAGGTTTAGGGGTAGAATTGGGAGAAATATTGACTGCCTTGGCAAGTCACCCGGATAAAAGTTGCATCACTCTACTAGTATACAGGGGAGATATTCCTGAAGAAGATGCCAATCTTTTCCTATCTGGAGTCGCGATGAATCTCGTGATGGAAAATGATTTAGATATTAGTGAAGAAATTAATATATCGTTAGTGGGAAGCTTGGGTAAAGTACAGTGGGAGGCACTTTTACCTCGGTTGCAAGCTAGGATTAGCTTAGAGGTGGAAGATGGCAGGATAATTAAAGAACTAACAGAGGGTAAATTACCAATTTTAAGTATTGATACCATACCTCAAATGAGGGGAGTGCAATTAGTTACTGGAAACTGGAGTTTAATTAGGTTAGGTGATATTAATTTTGTTATCTTCCCCGATTGGCAACAAGAGGAAGAGTCTCTCTGTCAAGAATTAGCACAGGTTATGACAACCATCATTACTTATCCAGAATCCCGTCAGATTAGTCTCCTCATCGATATCACCAACACTTCAGAAGATGAAGCCCATCTCATCTTATCCAGTGTCGCGATGAATTTACTGATGGTGGAAGATTTGGATGTAGGTGATGAAACAGAAATTAGCTTAATTTCGGCTTTAACACCCGATGGCTGGGAGGTGTTATTACCTTATATACATAGTCGGATTATTTTAGAGAGAGAAAGTCAAGAAGTGAGAGAATCCATTCCAGCTTACAGTCTGGACGATTTACAGGAAATAAGCCAAGAACAGTTATTTCTAAATTTAGCCAATCAACTCTTTCGGCAAGAAAAATGGGAAGGGGCAATTGAACAATATCAGAAGATTCTCGACTTGCAAGCAGGCGATGCCGAAGTTTACTGGCAATTGAGTGAATCCTTAAGACAGAATCATGCCCTAGCAGACTCTTTCAATACCTTAGAAACGGGAATTCAAGTTTATCCTAAAGAGGCTATATTCCATTTCCATCTCATTATCGATTTACGGGGAAATGGACAGATTGAGTCAGCAATCCAAGCCGCCAATCGCGCTTCAGACTTGCTGCCCGATAACTATACGTTTACCCTCCTGAAATATTTACTCATTCCCAGTATTTATAATGATGAAGCTGAGATTAGTTTCTATCGTCAGCGATTTACAGATGGATTGCAAACTCTGATTGAGGAAACATCCTTAGCAACTTTATCGGAAAAACAGGAAGCTTTAGCTGGAATTAGTCGCTTGACAAACTTTTATCTTGGCTATCAAGCACAAAACGATATCGATTTACAACGTCAGTATGGCAACTTAGTCTATCGGATTATGGCGGCTAATTATCCCCAGTGGATTGAGTCAAAACCTCTCCCACTGCTGTCAGATAACCAAAAAATTCGGATTGGCTATATCTCAGCTTACCTCCACTCCTACAGCGGCACCTTATGGCTAACGGGTTGGCTCCGTTACTGCGATAAAAATAATTTTGAAATCTACTGCTATTATACCGGAAATAGCCCAGATTTAGTTACCCAACAATTCCGAGACTATAGCGATGTCTTCCATCATATTCCCTTTGGTTTAGAAGCCACTGCCACCCAAATCCTTAGTGATAAACTCCATATTCTCATCTTTCCAGAAATTGGCATGGATGCTCCCACCATGGCAATGGCAGGATTAAGGCTTGCGCCCATACAATGTGTAGCTTGGGGGCATCCAGTTACAACCGGATTACCAACAATAGATTACTTTTTATCCAGCGAATTAATGGAGGAAGAAAATGCCGAAACACATTATTCAGAAACATTAATTCGGTTACCAAATATCGGTGTAGCTTACCCTAAACCTTATATTCCCACCCTCAGCCAAACTAGGGCAGATTTTCAGTTAAGAGAAGAGGCGATTATTTATTTATGTTGCCAAGCGCCCTTTAAATACCTACCGCAGTATGATTTTATTTTACCAGAAATTGCTCGTCAGGTTCCGGAATCGCAATTCCTATTTTTACGAGGAGAATTACTGAAACCTCGTTTACAACGTGCCTTTGCTAAATTAGGTTTAAACTATGAAAATTACTGTGTCTTCCGCACTATTCCTGGACGGGATAATTATCTTGCAATTAATTTACTTTCAGATGTATATTTAGATACAATTACTTGGTCTGGAGGAAATACGAGTTTAGAAGCAATTGCCTGTAATCTGCCCATCGTTACTTATCCGGGGGAATTTATGCGAAGTCGTCACACCGATAGCTTTTTGAACATGTTAGGGGTGACAGATACAATCGCCTCAAGTGAAGGTGAATATATTGAAATTGCTGTCAAATTAGGATTAGATGCAGCTTGGCGAGAGGAAATTTCTGCACGGCTCAAAGCCCGTCATGACTCTTTATATGAGGATAAGGCTTGTGTGGTGGGTTTGGAATCGTTTTATCAGGAGGTTGTACGGGAAAGACTTGCCTAGTGCAGGTGGGCAGAAATAACCCATCAGTTGTGACAAGGGAGCAGGGGAGCAGGGGGCAGAAGTTTCTCACCAGTATCAATGAAACTGGTGAGAA
>DOIX01000046.1:4848-9423 GCA_003511885.1 Cyanobacteria bacterium UBA11153 | reverse complement strand
ACCAGTATCAATGAAACTGGTGAGAAACTTCTGCCGCGCTGCGCTAGTAGGAATAAAGTTCCGGTTAATCTAGGTTGCGTGGGCTGAATTATGCGATCGCATATCTGATAAACTCTCCGCGTGAATCCCCTGTCATTCATGTCGGGGAGTGTCAAGTTTGACTTTTCCGATACCAGCGATGCCAATGTCCGGAGCTGCGAATTGCCAGCCATAATAGTAGCAAAGCGATTAATCCTCCCTGCTGAGGAGCATCAAAGGCAAATATTACCAAAGCAACACATAAAACATCCTGAAGCAAAACCACCCAGATTGGCAAACCTCGCAACCGATAAAACCAACCAATTTGGACAAGCTGAAGTACAAAAGCAAATAAACTGCTGACAATACCCACTATCCACATCAAAGCCGTAGGAGTTTCCGCAAATCTAGCCACAGCAATTCCCATAATCGCCCCAACCAGGGGACTAAATAGAAGCTGAATCGTTTGCAACACCCTTTGCCCGAGTAACTTTTTGGAGGCAAAAAGCTCAAATAATGACCAACTAGTCAGGATACAGAGTAAGACGGAAGGATGAATGTGAGACAACAGTGGGATTTGATACCAAAGGTTATCACTTTGCAACAAGCCAATAACTAACAGAGGCAGCGCAATCCTCATCCCTGCTGCTGCCGCTGCTGAGAGTACGGCTAGGATTTCCATCATTGTTGCAATCTGTTAGAATGAGTATAACTGAGTTAATTACTCACACCCACAAAAACTCATGGGCTAATAAACTGTCTTGCCCAGTTAACCATCGACTTAATCCTAGTATATCGAAAATACGCAAAATATTGCAAGCGCTCAAATATAGAAGACTGCCTGCTCAGATTGTGAACTAATACAATGGCAGAATTACGGTAAACTCAGTTCCTTTCCCAAGCACGCTTTCTACAGAGATTTCGCCTTTATGTAATTCGACACATTTTTTTACCAGAGATAGCCCCAATCCAGTCCCTTTAATGTTACCAACATTCATAGATCTTTTAAAATCTTTAAACAAATTTTTCACGTCGTCAGGGGGAATACCAATCCCGGTGTCTTTCACGTAAAACACTGCCTTTGATTCCTGGCAAGTTACAGAAAATATGACATTGCCTCCCTCTGGAGAATATTTAATCGCATTAGATAGTAAATTTTCAAAAATATGCTTCAATAGTTTTTTATCCATATTCGTCCTACTACAGCTACCCTCAAGAGTAAAAACAATTTTGTGATTGATGGAAAAAGTTTTTAAAGAATCTATAATTTCATGGCATAAATCAACTAAATTTATTGATGTTGGGGTGAATTTTAGTTCATTTTGTTCTGCTTGAGTCATGAGTAAAACATCATCTACAAGTTGGTTCATTTTGTATATCCCCTGTTCAATACGTTGATGGTGCTTTAGTCGTTTATCTTCACGTAATTTATTACCATAGCGTTGGAGCATTTGATCTGATGAATGAATTATCGTCAGTGGCGTGCGAAACTCATGGGTTACCCAAGATACTAATCTAATCCGAAGTTGATTGAGTTCTTTCTCCTTCTTTAAGGCATTTTCTCTAATATACCACTGTATAGATAAGGCAATAATAGCAGCTAATCCTAGGAAATAAAGACTGTACGCCCACCAAGTTTTCCATGGTGGAGGACTAATGTAGATATGGATAGCAGCTCCTTCTTCATTCCAGACTCCATCATTGTTGGAGCCTTTTACCCGAAAGATATAATTCCCGCCATCGAGATTGGTGTAACTGGCATAGCGTCGGCTACCCGAGTAAATCCAATCTTTGTCAAATCCTTCTAGTTTGTAAGCATACTGGTTTTTGATTGGATTGGTATAATCAAGAGCAGCAAATTGAAAACTGAAGAAGTTATCTTTGTAAGATAACTTGATTTGTGGATTAGTGGAAATTGCCGCATCAAGGGTAACTGGCTTCTCAAATATTTTAAAATCAGTAACGACAATTGGGGGAATGTAGGGGTTGTCTTTTACCTGGGCGGGATAAAAGCTATTAAAACCATTTAGTCCGCCAAAAAATATTTCTCCAGTTTTACTTTTTAGATTCGCTTTCACTCCATCAAATTCATTGCCCTGAAGTCCATCCGTAACATCGTAATTTCTAAAAGTTTCCGTTTCGGGATTAAATTTAGATAATCCTTTTCCCGTACTTAACCAAAGATTTCCCAAGTCGTCTGGAAGGATGCCAACTACCGAATTATTGGGCAAACCCTCAGCTACCGTGTAATAGGTAAAAGTTTCGGTAGCGATATCAAACTTATCAAGTCCACCGCCAAATGTACCAAGCCAAAGTGTACCTTTTGGGTATTCATAGATTGACAGAACCCTATTATAACTTATACTATTGGGGTTATGAGGATCGTTTTTATAGTGGGTAAATTCTCCAGTTTCACGGTTGAATTTATTGAGTCCTCCACTGATAGTTCCAATCCAGAGTGTACCAGATTTGTCTTCATAAATTGAAGATATATTGTTGTCACTAATACTATTAATATCATTGGAATTATGAATATAAAATGTAAATGTTTCTCTGTCGCGATCGAATTTTCCAAGTCCACCAAAAGTACCAACCCAAAGCTGATGCAAACTATCTTCATAGATTGAGACGACAGTATTATCACTTGAGTTATTGGGGTTATTTGGATTGTTGGTGTAGTGAATAAATTTTTCGGTTTTGCGATCGAATTTATTCAGTCCTTTGCCGAGAGTGCCCACCCATAAAGTCCCATTTTTATCTTCATAAATTGACCAGATATTGTTACTGCTTATACTATCTGGATTGCCTGGATTGTGGGTGTAATGGGTAAAAGTTCCCGTTTTGCGATCGAACCTTTCCAGTCCGTTTTCTGCCGTACCTATCCAGATTATACCAGAGCGATCTTCAGCAATCGACATAATATGATTCCCACTTAAGCTGTTGGGATTAGCTGGATCGTTTTTATAATGGGTAAATTTCGGATCTTTTGTGTCTAAGGTATTAATTCCATTAAAGGCAGTACCTATCCAAAGGATATCTGAAGTGTCTTTCCAGATAGAGATAACTAGATTGTCACTCAAGCTATCGAGATAAAAAGGATCGTTTTGATAATGGGTAAACTCGCCCGTTTGGGGATTGAACTTATCTAAACCTTTGCCATAGGAATTTCCGTACCAGCTTGTGGTGGCTAGCCAGAGATTGCCCAAACGATCTTCCGCAATGGAATTAACAGTATTGTTATTCAAACTATTCGGATTATCTGGATCGTTTTGGTAGCGAATAAACTCGCCATTTTCCCGATTGAGTTGGTTGAGTCCCCCACCATTTGTACCAAGCCAAATTCGATGGGATAAATCTTCATAAATTGACAAAACATAATCATTACTCAAGCTATTTGGGTTGGCAGGATTGTAAGTATAATGAGTAAATTTACCAGTTTCCCGATTGAGTTGGTTGAGTCCCCCTCCAGCAGTGCCAACCCAGAAGTTATCCAAACTATCTTCATAAATGGAGAAAACGCAATCGTTTCCTAAGCTATCAGGATTTTTAGGGTTATGGGTGTAACGAATAAATTCCTTAGTTTCCGGGTTAAACTGATTAAGTCCACCGCCATCCGTACCAATCCACAGCGTACCTAATTTGTCTTGATAAATTGATAAAACACGATTTGCCCCTAAGCTATGTGGGTTATCTAAGTCATGCTGATAATGGGTAAATTCCTCAGTTTTGCGATTAAATTTGTTCAACCCGCCACTATCTGTACCAATCCAGAGGTTACCTGACTTATCCTCATAGATTGAGGAGACGAAATTATCTGATAAGGAATCAGGATCTTTCTCATTGTATTTATATACGGTAAAATCATATCCGTCATACTTGTTTAGTCCATCCTGCGTGCCAAACCACATAAAGCCTTGACTGTCTTGGAAGATATAGCTTATACCACTCTGAGATAATCCCTCGTCAGCGGTGATATGTCCAAATTTAACAGTCTGTGTCGCGGCGTAGACATCTGTGGGTATGATTCCGAAGAGGCAGATAACTAGGATTAGGGCTAAAGCGATGGTTTTCAAGCATCCTAGAGTTTTGCTCCTGATAATCTGATAGAGATGGGGCAAAGATGACGAGAAGCGAAAGCCCATAAATTCTTAATTCTAATTTACATACTGCACCAGTCTAGTCTCTGTATAGGAAAACGCCTAGGGTAATTTCCACGATCTTTTGTAAATTTGTATTACGAAGTGTATGACAGACATTCCTCTCCCACTGAAGACCACATCTCGCCCATAACCTGTATATTTCAAAGTGCCTAGAGTAATTTCCACGATCTTTTATCAATCCGTATTACGGATTGTATGACGAATCTTGTCTGCTACTACTGCGGGGTGAGGGGAGTCGCCACTATAGCTTTTTTCCGTCGGATGAGGTATAGCAGTGGACAGTTGACAGTTGACAGTTGACAGTTGACAGTTACTAACTCAAGTTGCTATAGCAATCCTAAATCATTTGTGGCAATTTTCAAAACTGCGATCCTTGCTCTGACTGGGTTTCAAGCCG
>DOIX01000046.1:2772-4622 GCA_003511885.1 Cyanobacteria bacterium UBA11153 | reverse complement strand
ACTCATTTAGGATTGCTATAGTTAATCCGACTACTTATTTATGTCAATATCGATGTGGCGGTTGCTATATCAAACGTAACAAGGTTTACATTTCTCTATAAACTTTATATTTCTCTAAAAAAAACTGGACTTAAACAAGCCCAGCCTCATCAAAAAGCGATTTTTAATTTTAATTTATTCCCAATCAAGTTGATACATATCCTTGATAAATTCAAGGTACTTACTAGATATTAAAGACAGAATCTATTAATATCATTGAAGTCAGAAAATCCAGAAATGGAGTTACTCAGAGGACTCCAAGAGCAGATTGGTCGATCTGTGATTTCAGTGGGTTTGTTTGGTAGGGTAATTTCGTACACAACCTCATCATTGCTACTATCAGCAATAGTTTCGCGGATTCCTACTAAAGTGTTATCGCGGAAGATGAACTGTACTCCGCTAGGAACGACAACCCCATTTTCTTCCAATGCTTCATTAGTATTAGCAATGAATTTTGTCTTAAATTCTTCATCTAACCATGTCTTGGCAATCAGCTTAGATATTGCTTTTTCATCTGCGATCCGGTCTTGTAGTAGTTGAGCCATGACGATTTATTTCCTGATTTATTTCAATTTATTGCTGATTATTACAATAAAACACTTACGTGAATGCCACATCAGAAAAACTACTCTCCGTATTTTTACGGAGATTCTACGCCAGTGGGAGGCTCTCTCTGTAAAAACTTGGTCAGCGATGGAAATTTCAGTATAGTAATAAGTGGTAATTTGAGTTATTAAACAACGATCGCAGCCAACTCGCACTCAGCGGCTTGATTTTCCCGAATCTCTAATCTGATGGGGTTTGTTGCCCAACTCTTCAAATCTGGTGCCAGTCGAATCAGCTTTTGCAAAATCTCATCATCTATCCACAAGACTAGGGGGAAGGGAAACTGTTTGCGAAACTCGTCGCGCACGAGGTTTGCCGCACTTAAGATGGAATCGATTGCCACAAGGGACTCTAGCCCAAAGATAATTAAGGCAGGAGGGGGTGGCTCATCAATAGCTGAGAGGATGGTGCCAAAAAGGGTGTCAATTTGGGAATTGAGAATTATGCCCTCAATGGGGATTGAGGAGAGTCCCCGTAACTCGTTGACAATCTGTAGTGGTAGCGGTTGAGGGGAACCCTTGCAGCATACCAAAATCAGGGAAAACTCACCGTCAGACATGGCGATTGCCCTGGCAAGCCTTTTGAGGGATTGCCTGTTGTGGATGCTGAAATCTTGATAACCTAAGCCAGACTCTCGAGTCATGGGAATATACCAAATGTCTTTCTAGTTGAATTTTTATGTATTAATGTTTCTTTTATTGGTCTTAATTTATCATTTTTAGGGTTTCACTTAACTTTTTTTGACTATTTGCAATCTTGAAGAGGCAAGATATCCTTCCTGGAAACTGCTGGAATACAACACACGGCTACCAGAAAAATCCGCAAAATTGTAACAAAACTTAATAGATTAAGCTGGATCTACCGCTCGGAGAAACCTGGACAAAGCTACCCAAAGGCCGCTCATTTTGAGGGCTTAATCCAGACATTCCTTGATTAAATTCCAGAAAATATCTAGTTATGTCAAGGATTATCTGGGTATTTACGGACTGTTAGTTAACCCATATCAGACTGACGGGAACACTCGGTTTGTTTGGGGAACAAGTTGTTTCAGGCTTTAATCTCAGCCCAGAAACCGGGAAAATTGGTCGAAGTGTTTTACTCCTAAAGAAGAGACTTTAGTGATAGGCCAAAAGTTTCCTCATATTTAACCGAGGCTGGGGGTACAGTGGATAGTTGACATTGGATAGTGGATAGTTGACAGTGGA
>DOIX01000046.1:0-2569 GCA_003511885.1 Cyanobacteria bacterium UBA11153 | reverse complement strand
AGCAATCCTAAATGAGTTGTAACAAGTGCGGGGCTTGAAACCCCGTCAGAGCAAGGATCGCAGTTTTCAGGCATTGTCATAAATGATTTAGGATTGCTATAGTTGACAGTGGATAGTAGATAGTTGACAGTGGATAGTTGACAGGAATATCTAACTGTTAATTATCAATTGTCAATTATTGATCTATTTTCTAATGAAACAAGTTCTCAAAAATGGGTTTACGGCTTGGGCAGATGGGCTAGTCTTATTTAGCCGCACTTTTGGACATCAGGCTTGGTATATCTTCTTATTTCTCTTAACTGCGATCGCGCTAATTTGGCAACCGATGGCGGTTTACTCCCAAACCCAGTTTAACGATATCCAGGGACATTGGGCAGAATCTTGCATCCAACAATTAGCCCAACAGCGGATTATTAATGGCTACCCAGATGGTAGCTTTAAGCCAAATGCACCAGTAACTAGGGCTGAGTTTGCGGCATTAGTGACGGTGGCATTCCCGGATACGGCGGTAGTTAGGAGTGGCGGAAAATTTGCTGATGTGTCAGTCAGGTATTGGGCATTTTCAGCAATTAGCAAGGCATATCAAACTGGATTTATGACTGGTTATCCCGGTGGTGTCTTCCAACCCAAACGTAATATTCCCCGTATCGAGGCATTGGTATCTTTGGCAAGTGGGTTGAAATATACGCCCGCTCAACCTGTCCAAGAGACATTGAATGGAGCCTTTGCTGATGCTGCTAATATTCCAGAATATTCCCGAAATGCGATCGCGGCAGCCATCGAAAAGCAACTTGTGGTTAATTATCCCAACGTGCGACAATTCAACCCCACCCAATTAGCCACTCGAGGTGATGTGGCTGCCTTTTTATGTCAAGCGACGCAAAAAACTGGTTTAGTTGCTTCCCAATATATTGCCCAAGTCGAAAATCCCACACCTATCAATCCTCAAGCTGAATTACGGGGAGTCTGGCTAACTAATATTGATAGCAATGTCTTATTTTCCCGCCAAAATATCACCAACTCCATCCAAAACTTACAACAACTCAACTTTAACACCATCTATCCTACAGTCTGGAATTGGGGCTATACCCTCTACCCTAGTAAAGTAGCAGAAAAAGTCACCGGACTTCCAGTCCGTTTAGTCACCCCTATCGATGAATCCCTAGATCCAGATTTAGGCACAAAAAATCGCGATATGCTCAAAGAAATTATCGCTGAAGCACATAAAAAAGGCATGAGAGTCATTCCCTGGTTTGAATTTGGCTTCATGGCACCTGCTGACTCTCAATTAGCCAAACTCCATCCCGATTGGCTAACTCAAAATGCCCAAGGCGATAAAATTAAGAAAGAAGGTAACCACGATAGAGTTTGGCTCAATCCTTTTCATCCGGAAGTCCAAGATTTTATCCAAGACTTAATTAGGGAAATTGTCGCTAACTACGAGATTGATGGCATTCAATTTGACGATCATTTTGGCTTGCCATCAGATTTAGGTTACGATCCTTTTACCGTAAAATTATACCAACAAGAACATCAGGGTAAATCCCCTCCCACTGACTCTAAAGATTCAGAATGGTTAAGTTGGCGAGCTGGTAAAATTACTGATTACCTGACGCAGGTATTTCGAGGGATTAAGCAGGAAAAAAGTAATGTTATTATATCCATTTCTCCCAATCCCCAGCGTTTTTCTTACGACTTCTTCCTCGCTGACTGGGAAACTTGGGAAAGACGAGGTTTAGTGGAAGAACTGATTGTCCAGATTTATCGCAATGATTTCAATGTTTTTGTTTCAGAATTAGAGCAACCAGAAGTTAAAGCAGCACGCAGTCATATTCCTGTGGGAATTGGGATTTTAACTGGTTTAAAAAATAAACCCATTCCCTTTTCCCAAATTAAACAGCAAGTTGACGCAGTGCGGCAACGTGGATTTGCTGGAGTATCTTTTTTCTTCTACGAAACGCTATGGAATAATGCTCCAGAATCTTCTCAACAGCGTCAGTCAGGGTTTGATTCGCTCTTCCCAACGCCAGTAAAAGTGCCCGCAATTTGATTGAGGAAATAGATTGATTTTGTGGATTAGTCATTGGTCATTGGTCATTGGTCATTTGCTGTTGGTTGTTGGTCATTGGTTATTGGTTGTTGGTTATTGGTTGTTGATTGTTGGTTCTCTACTCCTTTCTGCAATCTGACATTACTGACAACTTCTAAGGGAGTTTCCGTTGAGGATATTGCTTCTTTCGGATTAGGCGATCTATTATCTACGCAGAAGGCTAAGATGGCTGTAAATACCACTGCCTGAAGCAGCAGTCCGGGTTTAGTAGCCTTATTTTCAATAATTGTGCTTTCACAAGAAGTATTTTTTAGTTCGTCCATAGCAAGTCTCGCCAGTGAGGGCTTTAATCGGATAATGTTTGATAATTAGGGCTTGCTGTATAAGTCATTAACCTTGACAAAAATTAGCTTCGAGTGCTGTCTTTAGTTGGGAAAAGTACCAGGAATAAGAGTTACACCCCTGAAAATTCAGACAGTTTTTCACGGAAACTCGAAAATTGTGCCACACAAAAAACCC
>DOIX01000193.1:1385-3079 GCA_003511885.1 Cyanobacteria bacterium UBA11153 | reverse complement strand
GGCTCGTTTTTCGGTCAACCCGAATATCAAAATTTCCCTTTGCTCGTGTTGTTTTTATGCGCTGACATTTCACTCCCTCATACTTTCCTCCGATAACTGAAACAATGTCCCCTGTATTCCATCCAACAACCTTTTGCTTTGCCTTGTAACCCTTACGAGGGAATCCAAACTTATCCATTGGCATCATCTGGCGACATCCCCACCCCATTGCCAAAATCAGCAGTGGCAATCCTTGTAAATTCTTGAGCAAGGCTGGTGTAGTTTTCCCAACACAGGCAGCATCTAACCAGTGGGTTTTGGGTAATCCCTGCTGACATCGATTAAACTTTGTCAACCCACCCGTTCCCACTTCCACGGACAATCCTGTTGATTGCAACCTTCTGTACAATTCCCATCGGGTTCCGTTAACGGCTGCGGTTTCAGCTAGCGGTTTTTTAGCATTAGCTAGTATTCTCTTGAGAACGTCTGGCTTGTTCTTCAGAAAAACTTTTATATCTTTCTCGCCTTTCTTTTGGTTGCATTTATGACAAGCAATAGTCAGGTTAGTAACGCTATTTGAACCCCCTTTACATCGGGGTTGTATATGTTCAATCTCAAGCCTGGTATCCTTTGTACCACAGTAGGCACACTCGCGCTTCCACTTTTCTAGCAGATACTCCCTGAGTTCGTAGCCCATCAGAGAACCTTGCTGGTACTCAACTCCACTTATTTCAGGATTACGCATTTTTTGGGTGTCAAACCGTACTAATTCCAGAGAAATAGCGGTTATATTGCACACATGTGCCAAGCGTTTAACCCAAGTTAAAATGTTGTAGACTCGACTCATTAAGCTAGGTGCTATCCATTTCTGACATCGGGTTCGATTGAGAAAACGTGGCTTCCGATAGCGGGTTTTACGGTGGCGACGATTACGCCTGATTGCCCGTCTTGCAGAGAGTGATTCGTGAATAGCAAAGCCCCGATGAGTTAGCTCGGCTTTCCAGATAATGACATTGTTCTGGAGTAGAGCTAGTCCAGTTGTTTTAGCTCCCGGATCGATTTTGACGCGAACTGGTTTTAAGGGCAGTGTTTTGATGTCACACTTCAGGACAAGGGTGAAGGGATACATCCGGTAGACGGCAGCAGCTTTTAGTTTTAAGAGCTGCCTAGCTAGTCCAGGATGGATGGGATTTCTGGGTTGATGATTTTGGTCAATTACGAATACAAGCATGGTTGAAAATCTCCCTTACGGGGTAAAGTTAGCCTCGGCAAGGTTATCGGTCGGTACTATCTCAATGACACTAGCTTTATCAACCCTTGCTTGTTTAATCACTGAGTTCTAGAGCAGGGGACTGGCACGTATCCCCTGGTAGGAACTTGAACGCTTACCGATAACGTAGGTCTTATCCTGTGCCTGGACTCGCTTAGATGTCCAGAATTATTCGAGAATATCTAGGGTTTTAGCGAGTCCTACCTTCAAGGACATGAACAATCGTTTACGTTTGGATAAATTTTGCACTAATCCCACACCTCACCGAGTCTTGAACCTGACGAAAGCTATTGTGCCACTAATCTCAGGCGATCGTTGTTTAAACTACTTACTTTTCCCTTTTTCTTGGGAAGATACTCTAGTTGGGAGGGGTGGGTAAAGATAAGCTGCTGTGCATTTAAACTGTATATTTTCAATTTAGAGAAAAAGTCATCAAACCTTCTCC
>DOIX01000193.1:646-1171 GCA_003511885.1 Cyanobacteria bacterium UBA11153 | reverse complement strand
CAGACTTTCTTAAAAGCGTGACAACTTAATTTATCGGTGGCAGGATCGGGATTATCCCCAAACCTACCCCTACAAAGCCCGTATTCTAGCAAATTGCTTTCCTGTTATAGGCTGTGGAGCAGCTTATAGCGCTTTCCCACTTCCCAGTCTTTGCTTCCTACTCCCCGCGATCGCAAGATAAGATAGAATCTTGATCTTAAGATCTTTGAGAAGATCGTAAATATAGTGTTTAACTGGGGAGACGACCTAACTCAGTACGCTATATATTGTTGATAGCCATACTCTCGGCTTTTCCGATCGATTGTCACAATCCTTTGCGACACGCATTCAGGGTCGTTACTCTTTAATGGTTGACTATGGTTTCCCAACTAGAAGCTCCTGCTCTTAAATCTCACTACGATCTACCCTATAGCCTTCCAGGGTTAGTGCAAGTCTTTACCAGTGCCCAGCGCAGCTTTTTTACTAATGTGATGGCTCAAGCTTTAAGAATCGCAGGTCAGGGTACTCATGTCCTGGCGGTACAAT
>DOIX01000193.1:0-427 GCA_003511885.1 Cyanobacteria bacterium UBA11153 | reverse complement strand
ACAATTTCTCAAAGGAGGTATTGGACAAGGGCAAGAACATCCGGTGCGATTAGGGCAATATTTGGATTGGATTCGCTGTGATTTGCCTCGTTATATTGACACGCCCGAGTTAGATGAGATAGAGCATCAAGCCTTAATTAAGTTGTGGCAACATACCCAAGATGTGGTACTGACAGGCAAATATTCTTTGGTTGTTCTTGATGAATTGAGTCTAGCCATTCACTTTGGCTTAATTCCTCTCTCTGAAGTCTTAATGTTTCTGAACAGACGGCCTAGTCATGTTGATATTATTTTTACTGGCCCCCATATCCCACAAGCAATTCTCGATATAGCAGATAGAGTTACAGAAATTCGTCGGAGTCAACCAATTTTTGATTTTGGATTTACTATTCTGGATTGATTTCTTCTAGGGGCTAGGGGCTAGGGG
>DOIX01000045.1 GCA_003511885.1 Cyanobacteria bacterium UBA11153 | reverse complement strand
ATTGTCCGTATCCAGGATTATAATTATTTCCGGCAACAGGAACTAAGTTTTGATAACCTTGAGGCTGAGGATAATTAGGATATTGTCCGTATCCAGGATTATAATTATTTCCGGCAACAGGGACTAAGTTTTGATAACCTTGAGGCTGAGGATAATTAGGATATTGTCCGTATCCAGAGTTGTAATTAACACCTCCTCCTGGAATCAGAGAAGGAGAAGCCGAAGGAAAAGCCGGAAGTTGCCCTAAATTTGAACTACGAGAAGGAGGAATGGGATGAACAGGGACTGGAACAGGTGGTAAAGTAGGAATCTGTGCCAAAATCAGGTTATTGCGAGCAGCGCTTCGCAGCAGCGCTTCGCGATCGCGCCCTTGAGATACAGGCGATAATACTGATAAGATATCCTCTTTTTTGGCATCCTCAATCCCTATCGAGCCTTCCTCCCCAGAAGTTTCGCTTCCTAGCCTCTCCCCCTCTTTAGCTGATGCCCTATCTAAAGTTGTCGCATCACTCAATACAATCGCTGCAGTTTCCCCTGCCTCCCTTACCTTCAATGAGGTAGAATAGGCATCGACTGGTTTAATCGAGATCCCGCCCAATGTAGAGAAAATGATAACCGAACCTGCACCAAGGAAGTTAATCCAGAATCGGGGTGCAAGAAAGATAACTTGGATGTGATTGGGGACTGTAAAGTTCATTCGCTGTCTTCCCTAACTGATAAAATTTTCCCTGCACCCTGTCGCCAATCCTAGCAAAGGGATGACTATTTGGCGAATCTTATATTAACCGATGTTGCTGATATAGTGAGGGGCTAGGGGCTAGGGGCTAGGGGCTAGTAGGGAAAAAACCGCTGCGGCGCTTCTGGCATTGGATAGTAAATTTGTCGAAAGGGGTGTGGGGTGTGGGTTTTTTGGTGTGGTGATATACAAATTAAATAGGCTCAAGAGCAACAAAAGGTAGTACAATGGCCTTGATCCAGAGTAAATTTTGCCAAGATCCAGCCAGGGCGTGTCTTCAAAATCTCAAATTTCGAGCAGAGATGTTAGCTTCCTTTACAGCCAGGCTGCACCTAACTACGATTTAGCCCAAAATTCGGGCGATAACTTGCCGTTAAAATCAAATCTTTTAGAGCAGCAGACAACAACCTTGCGGCAACGGATACTTCCTCTGAGGACAAGAAGCCAAACATGCCCTAATATAATAACATCAAGCGAATCAGGAGCAATATCCCAGATATAGCAAAAGTCACTCATTTATAAATTCAAAAGTCACCGATTGAAATGCTTACTGTGAAATGCTTCTGGCGTTTGAGGATGTCCCAATTACCTTGGCGACTGCTCTATCTCAGTAAATATACTCAGCATTTCGTGTTGTGGGAGAGTGCCAGATGAAACAACATATTCACCCAATCGGTAAGTCACTGGTTTCTCTCTGCCTTTTAGAAGGGCTAATCTCTTTTACGCCAGTTTCAGCACAAACTATTACTCCAGCGAATGACGGTACTGGAACTATTGTGACCCAAGATGGCAACCGCTTTGATATCACGGGGGGTACTCAAGCGGGTGGGAATCTATTTCAAAGTTTTACACAGTTTGGTCTGAGCCAAGATCAAATTGCTAATTTTATTTCCCAACCCGGTATCCAAAATCTCCTCAGCCGGGTTACTGGTGGAAATCCTTCTTTTATTAACGGCATAATTCAAGTTGTTGGCGGAAATCCCAACTTTTTTCTCATGAATCCGAGCGGGATATTTTTTGGTGCAAATGCCCAAATTAATGTTCCGGCTGACTTTACTGCTACAACGGCAACAGGTATTGGTATTGGTACAAACTGGTTTAATGCTGAGGGAAATAATGATTATTCATCTCTAACTGGCACTCCTAATACTTTTGCCTTTAATACAGATAATCCTGGGGCGATTATTAATTTGGCAAATCTGGCTCTCCAGTCAGGAAACTTGAGCCTGTTAGGTGGAAGTGTAGTCAGCACTGGACAACTATCAGGTAATGGGCAGCTTATAATTGCCGCAGTACCAGGTAAAAATACGGTACGGATTAGTCAAGCGGGAATGCTACTGAGTTTGGAGATTGAAGCTATCATCCCCGAAAATAGTCAAGCAGGCACTTGGACATTACCAATTAGTTCTTTACCAGAATTATTAACAGGTGGTGGTAGCAATAATAGCGCGATTGTCAATAATAATAATGGCAACCTACTCCTCAGTGCTTCGGGAAAAGAGGTAACAAATGGAGATGTGGCTGTAGTCAATAGGATCGCAACTCCAGGTGGCGTAACTATCAATGCGCCCAGTGGTAAAATCGTTACCGAAAATATTGATACTAGCACTAATAATGGAGTTGATGCTGGTGCAGTAAAATTATTAGCTCAAGGAAATATTCAAACTGGCGATATCCGCACCCAAGCTCAAGCTAATGCTAATGGTGGCGATGTCATTGTCTCTACCACAAGAGGTGATATTACTATAAACAATATCTTTGCTGAAAGTTTTGGATCGGGAAATGCAGGTAATGTAACTTTATCGGGAACTACAGGAAAAATTACAATCGGTGCGATTAGGGTAAGAAATCAGGGATCTGGCAATAATGGAACAATCAGTTGGTTTGCACCAGGAAATATTAATTATCAAATTATTGAACCATCTGGCAATCTTTTGGCAAGAAATACGCCATTGATGACGGAAAATGTTACCATCAATAATAATGGGATTGGTAACTTCAATAATAGTATTCTTAATATCGATAACAGTATTACCAGCACCAGTAATATCACCAGCACTGGTAGCTTGAATAATACTGCCAATCTCGGTA
>DOIX01000316.1:14674-15101 GCA_003511885.1 Cyanobacteria bacterium UBA11153 | reverse complement strand
CAGCGGTTCCCGCTCTTATGAGGTACAGTAGCAGAAATTAACAAACCAATTGCTTAAATGTTGAGGCTCGATTAAGTGTACCTCATTACTGCGGAAACCGCTGTATCTAGCATCTCTCTTGAGAAGGCTGCGGGATTTGTCACAATTGAATTCTCAAGAAGTTATCAATAACCAGAGCCAAAGTCTCCGCTGTTATGGCATAGTTTGGCAAGATACCACTCAACCTAATGGCTTTGGCATTCCTAATGAGGATGAGCTAGTAAATGTTCCCTATCAGTTTCAAATATCTGCTAATGAATATGGCAGGGTACATGGATTTTTTAGTGAAAATATTTTTTATATTGTTTGGCTGGATCCAGATCATAATCTTTATAGTTAAAATTATTATATAGCAACCGCCAGGGCGGTTAAGACATTCTCAATTCCT
>DOIX01000316.1:1580-14453 GCA_003511885.1 Cyanobacteria bacterium UBA11153 | reverse complement strand
TCAATTCCTCAAACCCTTGATTTTCCCGCTTTCTTCCCTAGCCCCTAGCAAGAGAGTCCCTCGCTATAAAAGTCCCCCAAAATTGGGGGATTTAGGGGGCATTTGACGCTTTCCCAGCTTAATTGCGATCGCAACCTAATTCTCCCATCCTTGGCATCCGCTTGACTCGTACCTGAGTGTCGTCACTACCGCTAGCAATGTAGATGCTATCTTCAAGGACATTAATATCAACACTATTTATTTTTTTGCTATTTAAAGAACGTGAAATTTCCTTACCTGTTAAGAATTTTTGCGATCGCGCCCCCTCTTTTGTCAGAGGCCAAAGCATTGTTCTCCCGTCATCTCCGGCACTAGCAAGGTAGCAACCTCCATTACTCAAAGCCACTGCTCTCACTGGTTTAGCTCCGTGTCCATTAGACCATTGATCGATAATTTCACAGGGTTTTTTGTCTGCTAGACATGTCCGCATATTCCACAAAGTAATATAACCTTGATTGTCGCCAGTTGCTAATAAATATGGTCGTAATTGGGCTGTATCAATACTGAATATATAATCATCCTGCCCTCCTTCCCGATAAGGTACTTTGAGGAGGGAATTATTTACTAAATTCCATACCACTAATTGATTAAACCGTCCGGCGACAGCTAGATTTTGATTATCAGAACCAATAAATTTTAGGGCATAAACTGCAAAGTCAAATTGACGACCGATGGGTTGTTTTCTCTGACCAGATACAGGATTATCGAGATTTTGTCTAATATCCCATCCTAGCACAAAACCACTACCATGACCGCTAAATAGGAAGCGGGAATCATCAGTAAATTCTAGAGCTAATACCCGGTCATCTTTGCCAGAAACTAAAGTATCAATTTTGCGCGGCGTTTCTCCCAACAAATTGAAAAGTTGAATCTCTCCATTTTCCAATCCAGCCGCTACGATATTATTATCTACAGGTTTATAACGAATTACCCGCACAGCTTTACCAGTATTCGCAATCTCCCCAATTTCTGGATTCATAAATGGTCTAAAAAAGCCACTTGTTCTCCATTCAATTAATGTTTGGTCATTAGCACCGCTGATCAGATTATAATTCTTGCCATTAAATTGGACTGAATTAACTGCATCTTTATGTCCGTACAAGGGATTATTCGGATTAAGTCCTGATAAAAACCATGCTAACCAGATAAGTCCTAATCCTCCCGCAATTAACAACCACAAAGGTATGATGGGATAGACATGGAGTTTTAAGATTTGCGAGGATGGCTTAGTATTTCCTAATCTTTGGTCTACTAAATTTGCTTCAGCTTCCAGAGATATTTTTTTTACCCTACCAAACCAAGGGCGTTTGCTTGTCACTTCCAGTGCCAAACTGCTCATCTTCCCAGGAATAATATCTGTTTGGGTTTGAGATAACTCCCAACTATATTTATTTTTTTTGCGATCTTGAATTTCAATGCTAACTTCTTGACGTAAGTTACTTTGATTATCAAATTGGAGTTCGTATGTCACAGGCTTATTCACCCAATTAGGTAACCAAGGGCGTTTGGTAGGAATTTGATGTTTGATGGGGTTAGAGTTAAACTCTACTACCCCTATAGGTAGCACTTCTAAAGTTCCTTCCACCCAACCAGGAGGACCATTAGTATGAGTTGCTTTAATTTTAAAGGGATAGATTTTACTAATCGCTTCGCTAATATCTGGTATTTGACAGACAAAATTTTCTAAAGATTGTCCGTTAGGCGGTAATTCTAACTGACGTTGCCCGTCAATGAGCCAACTTCTCTCTAATCCAATTAATTCAAGGGTGACATTTGTGGAAATTTGACCTGGATTAGAAACCCTTAGTGGAATGGTTACCGGATTTTCTGGATACTCCTGAAATTCTCGTACAGGTAACTCTAATGTCAGAGGAATTGAACCTGTTCCTTTTTCCAAGTTTAAGATCACAATTTCTCGATCTTCATCCCGCAATTCCATCGAGAAAACCCGCACCGTAAGCTGCATTCTCCCTACAAAACCAGGGACAGGTGCATCTAAAAGTGTTACCTTAAATTTCGTCTCATCACCTGGCGGTTTTTTGGTACTAACTTCTGGAGAGATTTTGTACCAATCCAATACCAAATTGGGATCCGCACCTGCTGCTGTCACCTCCAATTGAAAACTAGCAAAGCGATTGCTGAGGTTAACAACTGTAACTTCAAACCAGGCGGGTGTACTTCCGGGCTTAAATTTAATTTGTTTGGGAGAAACTGTAGTTTCAATGAGATTTTCTGCCATTATTTGATTGGGGAGTAGGGAGTAGGGAGCGGGCTGAAGTCGGTTTTCGTTTCTTGATTTTTGAATTAGGAGGAATAGTTTTTAATTCAAAACTTCTAACATCTTACTTTGTTTTATCTGAATCATCGACCTTATCGCGAATACTTTTAGCTTTTTTCTGTAAGCTTTTGAAATAGGCAATCTTCCCCATTTTATCTGAAGCGCGGTTACTTTCTTGACTTTTCAAGGTAAGTTCCTCTATCTGTTCGGCAAATTTTTGCTTCCTTTCATATATGGCATTTGCCATTTGCTCGAATATTCTAGCTAAATGTCCTAATTCATCACCATTTTTGGCAACTTTTTCCAGTTTTTGGATATCGGGTTCCGTCATCGGATCCGGACTTAGTTCATCATTCCTGATTTTCTGTGCTAGTCTGGACATGGGTCTAATTTTATCAATGACTATTCCCTTGATTAATAAATTAATCAGGATTATCGCTATCGTAAACATGACGATAAAAATTCCGATTGTTAAACTGGATAAATCCCTACCTTTCTGAAATATTTGTTCCGATGGCACGTAAATAATTTGCACTCCAATGGGTTTATTTAGTTCCCAGCCAAACCCATTTTCTTTTCCATAACTAGCAATGATACTCTTAGGTGCTGCTTCTGGTTTACCGTGGCATTTTAAGCAAGTCTGATCGGTGATAATAATCGGTCTAGCTACATAAAATGATTCTCCAGTTTCTGTGGTTGTAAAGTCGTATTTATCTTGTATGTTATTAGGATCTTCGCTAAATTCCTGGTTAAATTGATTAATTAATTCTGTTTCCAGTTCATTTGCTTTATCCTCTGGATTTGTTGGATTTAGTACTGCATCTTTATACAAATAATCTTGATACTCTGATTGGTTACTTATGGATTCAAAAATTTTTCTGGCTGAATAAGTTGCGATTGTTTGGGGGATAAACTTTGGTTGCTTATTAACGAGAGGATCCAGTAATGGCCTAACTTCGGTATTAGTATAACTTTTGACGGAGTTCATCATTTTCATCAGAAGTTCGGCATTATAAGCCACCTGCCCTTCTGCTTGATGATAACTAACTTGTGACAGAATTATCCCACCGATGATAATGGAAGCGATGAAAACTAGTGATAGAAATAAAGTGAATTTATGGGCAAGCTTCAGTTTTTTTAACATAGTCATGGCTAATTGGTACTTGCTAATAGCTAATGGTTAATTGCTAATGGCTAATCGCTAGTAAAGCTTTTTCTTCCTCCTTCCCTGTGCCCTCGTTAATGGTTAATCGCTAATCCAGCTCCTAGCTCCTAGCCCCAATTCCCAATTCCCCACTTCGTTAATTACAGTAACTCATCCAAAACATTAGGTCTTGAAGCATACCTAGGGGTAGAATCTCTCCTTGGTGTTGGGGTTATCTCAACTCCACCTTGTCCGTAAGTAAGTTGTCGTCTCCGCCAAGCAAAATGTAAAATATTAATTCCCATTTCCTGGGCTGTGCGGATTGTTTCTCTAGGGATAGAGAGTTTTTCATCTAATCCCCACGCAGACGATAAATTACCGATAACTACCACAATTCCACCTCCTAGCCAGATGGAAATTGGATGTTTATTGATGTGAGGAAGTCCGGCAAATAAAAAAGGTTTTGTGCGAATGGGATGTTTTCGATCCATTTGTGCTAGGGATTTTAACGGCGTTCCTAATCTCTCAGCAAAATTTTTAAATATCTGACATACTCCATCGATTTGTTCCTCTAGTTTGGCAGTGATATTACCTAACTCTGTTTCCAAATCAATACGATATTGAATTAGTTCTTCATCATCAGGAAAATCAATCAGATTGTTTTCTAATTCTTGCTGAATTTTGCTGAGAGATTCAATGCTTGTACCTTTGGTAGAAGCTTCTACCACAACAACGCCGCCTTCCTTGAGATACTGTTGAAGTATATCTAATTTAGATTCGCCAAGAGACTGAAATTGCCTTGCCGTTAAAAAAAATAAATCGTATTTTAATAATTTGCTAGTTTCTTCTGGTTGCAATGCAAACTCTCCTACTTCATCAGCACCCTCTAGAGGAGGGTAAAGACCTGAAATAGATTGGATAAAATAGGATAAATTGGATAGAATCAGAGCCGCTTCAGGATCAATTGAGGATATGCCCATCAATTCTTCCACCTCCGATTGAGCTAACCGATTGTAGGTAGCAATTTGCGCGATCGCAATTGGGCGCGATTGAGCCTGAAGCCTATACCGTAAGTCTAGTTGGTTATCATCGGGATAAAATACATCAGGCGGATTTTTTAACTGTACTTTTCCCTGTTTCAGCCTGATTCTGCATACTTCTACATCCCCATCAATTGGCGGAGTGGTTTTTTCATCAATCCGAAATGTTTCGATAACTTTCTCATCATTTCCCCGCAGCTTTAAATCATCCGGATCTCTAAATTTAACTACTATATATACAATTACGCTTTCTCCTGTTGTCGCCTCAGAAGAAACCCGATACGGCATCGCTTCTGGTACAACAATAAAGTTACCAAACAAATCAATAGCAATTCCCGGCTGAATCTCCACCCAACGCTCATCTCGGAATTTTGCCACCACATCTGAAGGTGATGGAATAATCCGCACCCCCAAACCACAGACAATCCCAGGCTGATGGAGGGACTGATAGTACGCATTGTGGTACTGTCGATGATATTGATGAGCTAACTGCCATCGTTGGGCATTGATGAGCAAACCATCGGTGACTTTAAGGCGTTGAAACTGCTTAATCTGTGGTGGAGGCCAAGATTTTGTCATAGTAGGCGATTAAGGCTCCGGAAGCATTCGTCGGAAGAGGTGAGTGTGGGTTTGGCTTTGTCAATTCAGGATGTCACCCCATAACCGATCGTAACTAACTATTTTAAGCTGTCACGCCTTTACCACCCAACCCCGCATCTCATTATCACCCAGTATATGCCTTAAATTCACCATCAGTAGCCAGACAAAAGGAAACGAGACTACATTAAGTTTTGTAATGGTAATTTTCATGAAACTTAACACATTGAACCTAATTGATGTCCAACTATCCTTCCATTTCGATTGCCTACTGATATTTCCCTCCGCCATATCAAATTACAGATCCCACACCAGCCATTAGCTATTAGCCATTAGCCTGTCTAACCTTAGCCCATCTTCCATCCTAGTTAGGGCTTGCTGAATTAAAGTGAAACTCTTCTGAGCCAAGAGCTTGATGGCTTTTTTTTACCAAAAAGTGCCAGCTTTTCCTGACAGGATCCCTCAAAATTATGGTATTTTGAGAGAAATAATTGGGTCAAAGAAACCAAAACGGTTCCCCGTTCCCACCAAAAGACTTGTTCAACAAGCCCTAATTAATACTGGCTGGTGCCATAAGCAGTACTGCCATCAGGCATAACTGCCAATCGCAAATCAGCACCCTTCAAATTAGTATCCTTATTAATTAGGGCATTGAGCAAATTAGCATAACGCATATTAGTGTTGCTGAGATTTGCACCCGTTAGATTGGCCTTGTTCATCCGCGTTCCATACAGACTAGCACGAGTCAAGTCAGCATTATTCAAATTTGTACCAATTAAGTCCGCATCTCTAAGTTCAACCCGGTGGAGAATAGCATTGCTGAGATCCGAATTATCCAACCGGATATTAAAAAGATTAGCATCGCTGAGGTCAGCCTTGTTGAGTTGACTATCGCGAAAGTCAGCCCCATCTAAGTCAGCATTCATCAGCTTGGCTTCGTTAAGACGAGTACCGCTCATTTTCGCATCTTTCAATGTCGTCTTTGCCAGATTCGCACGAGAGAGATCGCTATTTCTAAAATCAGCGCCAGTTAAATCCTTTCCACTCAGATTAATCTCTGTAAGATTGCATCCTACACAACGTTTAGTTCTCATAATCTCATCAACGCTGACTTTCTTCGCTTTGAGTGGATTAAGAGAGTTAGTAATTTCTTGAACATTTTGAACTATTGGCAAAGATTTAAAATCTTCATGAGATGAAAGAAAAATGAGAATGGGTAGAGATCCTGAAATTGCCAGTATACCCAAAACCAAGAACATTTTGAAGTTCATACGCTATTGCCCAGGAAAAATTTACCAGATCAAAACGACTTACGGATGAAGTCTATCTTTATGATTCAGCAGATAACATCTATTTTCCGGACTCAGAGTTTAAAGTTTTGATGAACTTTCCACCCCACTTATAAGCTGTCACGCTTTTAAATTGCTTGTTTTGAGGGCAGGGGAGAGGGTTTGAGCGATTTTTTCCCAAATGGAAAATATATAGTTTATAGCAACCGCCATATCAGTTAAGACAGAAATAACGTCATAAAGAGAGGCTTGAAGCTTTGCTTGATATGGGGTTTGATGTTCATCAAATAACTATCAACTATCAACTGTCAACTGATATAAATGCGCAGCAGCTTACCAAGTTTCAGTCCAAAATAACCCAATACACAGTTAAATTGCCTATTTACTCTTTCTCCTTACTCAGACTGTTGTGTGGGAAAAATCCCAGGTAAAACAGTCAGTTTTTCGATCCGCCCTTGACGAAAAAGTTCAATTTCTAATTCTGCACCAACCTGACTAGCTTCCACCTGTTGCTGGACTTGATCGGAACTAATTACAGATTTACCACCCACTTTTTGAATAATATCGCCAGATTGAATACCTGCCCGTTGTGCAGGAGAATTAGGGACAACGCGGACAATCAAAACTCCCTTATCTTGGTTAACTTTGAAACCTGCTTCATTATCGTCATTAATTTCTTGGCGAATATCAGGTGTCAGCGTCACCATTTGAATACCTAAATAAGGATGCTGTACCCTACCTGTAGAGAATAACTGATTAGCAATCCGTTGGGCAGTTTCAATCGGAATTGCAAAGCCTAATCCCTGAGCATTAGCGCGAATCGCCGTATTAATCCCAATCACTTCCCCCTTCGCATTTAATAGAGGTCCTCCAGAATTACCAGGATTAATAGCAGCATCAGTTTGGATAAAACTCACTCGTTTATCTGGCACGCCAACTTGAGAACTCGATCGCCCCAAAGCACTAATAATACCTACAGTTACCGTATTATCTAAGCCTAGCGGATTGCCAATTGCGATCGCCCATTCTCCGGGAATTAAGTTTTCGGCTTTGCCCAACTTTACAGATGGCAGACTTTTGGCCTCAATTTTCACTACCGCTACATCTGTTACCCCATCTACTCCCAACACCTTCCCCTCAAAAGTCCGACCATCTTTGAGCGTCACCTTTACCGTTTTCGTACCTTCAACCACATGGGCATTAGTAACAATTCGCCCATCTGAAGTCAGAATAAACCCAGATCCCGTACCTCGCTCAACCCGATGTTCAGGGCCTGGTACATCATTATTGCCAAAAAAACGTCGAAAGAAAGGATTTTTAAAAGGCTCCGGAATATCTTGGGCCACTTCACGCGCTGCATCTATTCTTACCACTGATGGCCCTACTTGCTCCGCCGCCTTAGCAATAAAGTTCAGATCCTCGTCAGGTAGGGGACTTAAGGATTGCTCAGACGATTGCTCCAATATGGCTGGAATAATCTGTGGCAAGTTTCCCTCCGATTGCTGGTTAGTGAGATAGGTACTCCCCAAGACTCCAGCGCCAGCACCTAGGCCGAGTAAAGTAAGATAAACGGTTAGCTGTTTCAAGGATAAACTCATAGTTCTAGAAATTTATAATATTTTCTTTTTTTTTCCGGCGATTCCCTCCTTCCCCCTCTATTGTACAGCTTTCTTCGGGACTGGGGTGAGTCAAGTTAATTTACTAATGTTTTAATCGAAGTCATTTTCTCTGGAAAATTTACACCTGAGTTCAGAGGAGTATGCGCTTCGCGCAGGCTACGCCAACGGAGTTCGGTATTTTACCTTGATTTTTTTCGTGATAGTTACCAAAATTCGGACTTGAATCTCTAAAAGTTAAAGTTTTTGGAGTAATTTATTGATGTCTTTCTTTGTCACCTGAGTTCACGGTAAACTCTGTAATATACCATCTCCCTAATGCCTGCTCCCTTGTTGAATAGGAATTTCTACGATAAACTCAGTTCCTTGGCCTGGTGTAGAATTACACCATATATCACCTCCATGTTTTTTGACCACAATTTGATAGCTAATCGATAAACCTAAACCTGTCCCTTTTCCCACAGGCTTGGTTGTAAAAAATGGGTCAAATAAATGCTCTCGTACTTCCTCACTCATCCCCGAACCATTATCAGCAATTCTGACAATTAAATGACTTTTTGTCAATGAATTTAGATTTGTTTGTTTTTCATTTTTTACTTGCTTAATTTCAGTAGTAATAGAAATTTTTGGTAATTTCTCTAATTCCTGTTTATCGTCTTGTATTCGATCTAAATTTATTTGTCTTAACTCTTCAAGTGCATCGATAGCATTACCGATCAGATTCATAAAGACTTGATTAAGCTGTCCCGGATAACATTCCACTAGAGGTAGATTGCCGTACTCTTTAATAATTTGGATTTCTGAATGAATAGGTGTAGCTTTAATCTGATTTTGCAGAATTAACAGAGTACTATCCAGTCCTTCATGAATATTGACCGATTTTATCTCAGCTTCATCCAGACGGGAGAAGCTCCGTAAGGATACTACCAAATCGCGGATGCGATCTGCTCCAACTTTCATGGAATTAATTAGTTTCGGCAGATCGTTTTTGATAAAATTTAGGTCAATATCTTGGATGGCTTTCTGGATTTCTGGTATGTTTTGTCGATCGTATTTTTGATAGATTTCGAGCAGGCGCATGATGTCCTGGATATACTGATTGGCATAAGCAATATTTCCGTAAATAAAATTAATCGGATTATTGATTTCGTGAGCCACTCCAGCAACCATTTGTCCCAATGACGACATTTTTTCAGTTTGAATTAGCTTGCTTTGGTAGCTGCGAACTTCTTGTAAGGCTTGTTCCAATTTCTTAGTTTGTTCTTGTAATTTTGCTTCGCTTTTTCGCAGGGCTGTTTCTACTCGCTTCCGTTCCTGAATATCCTCTTGAAGTTTCAAATTTGTTTGAGTTAATTCCGCTGTTCTTTCCTCAACTTCTATTTTTAAATTATCCCGTGCGATCCGCAATTCTGTCTCAGCTTTTTTTCGTTCCTGGACTTCATGACGTAGTTGTTCGTTTGTTTCTTGCAATTCCCAAGTTCGCTCTTCTACCGCCTGTTGCAATAGTTCAATTACTCCATACATATCGGCAGGATTGAGAACTTTTAGTAAGCTAGTTTGGGAAACAATCCCGACTAATTCTCCTCCATTTCCTGTAATAATTAGCCTCCGGACATGATATTTTTGCATGGTTTGATGAGCCAGCCACAAAGAATCTGAAGGTTGGAGGCAAAATAAAGGGGTACTCATCACATCCCTCGCCAGCATTCGCGACAAATCAAGTTGTAGGGCTTGAAATTGTACGATGTCTCTTTCTGTGACAATCCCCACTGGAAAAGGCGAGAGGTGAGAGGTGAGAGGTAAAAGGCTGATTTCTCCCTCTTCCTCGTTGTCTCTTTCCTCTTGCCTGTTTTCGGTAATTACTACGCTACTAATCTGATAATCTGTCATGATCTGGGCTAACTTGAGGACAGAAGTAGTGGCTGTAGCGTGAATTACTTGGGTTGTCATCACATCTTTGACAAATCGCAGACGTGTTAGTAAGTTGACAGGTTGAAGCGCTCTGCGAATACTATCATAAGTAACAATACCTATAGGTTTCCCGCGATCGCAAACAATCGGCAGGTGACGAATCCGATATTGGCGAAATAATCCCAGGGCGGTAAAAATATCATAATCCTCAGATTGCCTCAATTCGATGACAGGTTGCTTGACAACATCAGCTATTTTCAGGCTTTGCCAAGGAATACCCCTAGCCGTCAATCTAACAATATCTCTTTCGGTAAATACTCCAATTAGTCGGGATTTTTCCATCACCAAGACACAACCGGGTACCGGATTTGTTTTGTGGTCAAATTTGTCCCATTGACTATCGAGGCAGGCAATTTCCTCTTGCTTGCGATCTAAGATTTTAGTCTCTGAGTTCAAATTATGAGAAGGCAGTAAACAAGCGCGATATTGACTCATTAGCGCCAATGCGTCTAGCAGTGGCGTATCTGGCGTAACACTCAGAAAATGCGGGTCAATCGCGGGGTCTAAAGCTAAGGATTGGAGAGGCAGACCAGGAGGCTGCATGAGTAAATTCGATCTTGTTAGTGTTTTTCTTTTGGGTAATGGCTCATGACTGGGGATAATGGCTTTTCCTCGTCCCTATTCCCCAGATCCACCCTGAGACTATTCCTTCATAGTGCAATACATCTACACTAACATGCAATTAATCTTTACACTATGTAATCAATTTTTAGGGATTTTTAATAAAATTATTAGTCCTAGTCAAGCTGATGCCAAGCTGCTGTTTAATATGGGAATCTCCCAGTTTTAGCAGAGCCTATCGGGTAAAGCTTTCCCACAATTGACAATTTTTCAGAGCTTCGCTAGTAACCAATAACCAATAACCAACAGCCATTCACGAATAACTATTCTCCCAGTAAACCTTTACCAAAGAATTTGGGAGGCTCTTTCATAGAATAAACCTCTGTTTGAGCTGCGATCGCTCTGCGGATATGAGCGGGGGTTTGAAGCATTCCTAAGAGTGTCATCCCATCCATAAGCTGGAAGCCTCCTGTGGTTTGATCTTGGAGGAGTTTATCAATGGTTTCTGGCTCTGGACGGGTGTTGATGGTTTCCGCCGATGCGATCGCAAATCCCCAAGGACTACCATAAGTGGAAGTGGGAGACATGTAAGAATGGACGTTGGGAAATACTGATTTGAGGGTAAATACTAGACGGGCATGGAGTTTCAATTCCGCAGGTGCAACGGGACCTGCTTGAATTACTAAATATCCTCCTGGTGCCAGGACTCGCTGTACTTTCTCAAAGTATTCTTTGGTAAATAACTGAAAGGATGGGCCTTCTTCAATCGGATCGGAGAGATCGGAAATAACTACATCCCATTTTTGGTCAGTTTTGTCCAAAATTTCCAGCGCATCAGCAATTACTAGTTTAGTACGCGGATCTTCAAAAGCGCCTTGGTGCATTTCCGGTAAGTGTTCCTTACAAGCTTCCACTACCTCACCATCAATATCCACCATCATCACTTCCTCAACGCTATGCCAACGGAGGATTTCTCGCACGGTAGCACCTTCCCCGCCACCTAAAACGAGGACATGACGAGGATTTCCATGAGCAATCATGACAGGGTGAACTAAAGGCTCGTGATACAGAAACTCATCACCTGTACAGGATTGCCATTTGCCATCCAAAACCAGCCCTTTTCCGTAAACGCCAGTTTCTACAATATACATGTCCTGGTAGGCAGTTTTTTGATAAGCTAAAACTTTTGTTACGCCATGGACGTATATATCCCAAGGTGTGATATATTCGCTCACCCACAAATCTGCACCAACTTGACTACCTGCCATAGAAAACCCTCCTGTTTTGTAATCCACAGTTTGTTATTATGACATGGCGAAAAAGTTAGTCAAGTAAAAAGCCAAGGCTGCACTGCCAACAGGAACAGTAAGATTATCAATACCAAATTTGGAAAAGGCTTCCAAACCTGTGGCGACTAAAGCAACAGCTAGCGACACAACCCAAGTTTGCCAGATATTCCCGAACACCCATAAAAGAATTAAACTGCTGACAATATAACTAACTAAAGCCATAGTTAAAGAGCCTTCCCAGCTTTTTTTTATCCCCGCAATTTGGTAGGGATGTTGACCAAAATTTTGACCAATTAATCCAGCAAATCCATCGCCCCAAGTCATGACTAAAATACCAATTGCCGCATACTGGAATTCTTGAATAGGCCAAAACCAAGCAATGAGGATACCGATACTCACAGCATAGAAAAAAGTACCCAAACTTTTCCTGCCCACACCATTGATACCAGGGAGTATCGGTATGTAATAAGATAAAATGGCGATCGCACCTGCCGCAGCACCAGCCCCAATCCCCACCCAGGCAGGCAGTTGCCACCACCACGCCACTAAAATGACATTACCCGTACCAATATGAACGATCTTACGCGCCACCTCTGAAGTTGCCGCAATCCGGCGGTGCAATATTTCCGCCAAAAGTACAATCGCACCCAAACCGATTGCGATCGCGCCAATTTCCAACCATAACGCTGGACTTGATTCCAACCAGAATATATTAAACAAAGACCAAACAATGACGACTAAAGATCCTCGATCCACTTTATTCCATTTTCGTTACCCATGAAAACTTTATTAATTAATCTCATCCGAGGGTACAAAACTTTTATTTCCCCCCTATTTCCCCCAACCTGTCGCTTTCACCCCACTTGCTCGAGCTACGCCATCCAAGCCATAGAACGTTTTGGTCCAGGGCGCGGTAGCTGTCTATCCGTTAGGCGAATATTACGCTGTCACCCCTTTCATCCAGGTGGCTACGATCCCGTACCTGAGAAAGATCCTCATTAATTATACCAATTCTCTAAAATTATTAGATATAGCAACCGCCACATCGG
>DOIX01000316.1:468-1275 GCA_003511885.1 Cyanobacteria bacterium UBA11153 | reverse complement strand
CAACTGTCCACTGCTATAGCAACTGCAACTGCCGGGGCGGTTGTTAAGACGTTCTCAATTCCTTCCCTAGCCCCTAACCCCTAGTCCCTAGTCCCTCGCTATAATTTTTGCACTTAACGATCTCAGGAGTTTCCCGTCAACCATGCGAATGCTACATACAATGCTGCGCGTCGGCAATCTCGATGAATCCCTCAGTTTCTACTGCGATGTACTCGGGATGAAGCTGCTACGAAAAAAAGACTATCCTAGCGGAGAATTTACCTTAGCTTTTGTCGGTTATGGTGACGAGTCAGATCATACCGTCATCGAACTTACTTATAATTGGGGCGTTGATAAATATGACTTGGGCAATGCTTATGGTCATATTGCTCTTGGAGTTGATGATATTTATGCTACCTGCGAGACAATTAAGGCTCGTGGTGGTAAGGTGGTACGGGAACCAGGACCGATGAAGCATGGTTCCACTGTGATTGCTTTTGTTGAAGATCCTAATGGGTACAAAATTGAGCTGATTCAACTCAAGACTCAAGCGGCTCCTTAAAAAAACCCCCTTGGTGAGAAGATAGCGAGATTGAGTAAAAGTAGCGTTAGTCAGAGAGGTAGATCTATTGATATGGATCGATTCCTTCTCCTATTGATGCTCTTTTGTCTCTCTTCCCACTCCTTTCCCATCAAGGGGACTAAGAAACTCTGACAAATGAACCTTTGCGGAGAAACACCAGGATGTATAGCGCTACGCATTAGGGTTAGGACATATTCTCAAGCTGCGTTATTCTTAATTCACGATTCAGGTTGAAACAACGTCCT
>DOIX01000316.1:0-144 GCA_003511885.1 Cyanobacteria bacterium UBA11153 | reverse complement strand
AAAAAAATATCTGCCATATCGCATAAAAAAAGCCTGAAACCATTGCTTGGTCTAGGCTATATCTATTTTAGACAGAATCAGTTTTGTAATAAAAATTAACAAAGTCCAGGAGGAAGTGGGCAGGGGGACAAGGGAGACAAGGGG
>DOIX01000409.1 GCA_003511885.1 Cyanobacteria bacterium UBA11153 | reverse complement strand
AGTCCTGGGAGTTGGGAAAGCCAAAAATACTTGAAATCCTTGGCTGGCATATCTTCTGTCTTTATTCAGCAAGCCTTATTTATGAAGGATTTGGCGTTCAAACCAGAGTGTAGCAGCAATCCCAATCAAGCCAAAGAGAAACAAAACTACTGAGATAGACATTGGATCGTTAGTGTACTCGATCAGCCGACTCAAGATTTGCAGCGTCAGGAGTAGTATACCTCCCCAGAATAAGCGACGTTGTGCTTGTGTGAGTCCTTCGCGGATTAAGGAAACAGCGAGGATAAATAAAAGTAAGTTAAAAATGACGATCGCAGCGATCGCAAAATTGCCCGTACTCAGGTGTATGTAGGGAACTATGCCACAAATTGCGATCGCGCCTCCCACCATACTACTCCTGAAGTCCCATCTCTGCAATAGTCGCAGCCATCCCCAAATTGTCAGGCTACCTAAAATTATCAAATCAATCAGGAGATACCAATGTACTGATGCAATGTCATTCACTACTGCTCCCAATGAGAGATACCAAATTCCCTGGAAAGATAACATAAACAATATCAAACTGAGAACTAGTATCGCCATTGTTCGAGATGTCCGATCAAATAAATTAGCTTTAGCTGAATTTTTTCCCCATAGCTCATCCCTATATCCCCATAACATAGCTGGAGGTAATGCCAAGGCCATTCCTGCCAGCAAAGGAGGATATATCAAAAAATTTACCCTAATTAAATTTACAGTTAAAGCATAAATAATCGCTAAGAATCCCAACCTAAATATCCACCGCGAATTACATCTATAAGCTAAAGGAATAAACATTAAACCTGCGCATACTGAAAAATGTTGCCAGATTAGCCGCAGGATATAAAATTCTCCCAGTGCTAAAAAATATGGTTGTCCTTGTCCCAGAATATATCCTATACTAATTAAGAAAATAGAGAGAAATCCCAATAATTTCATCCGCAAGGTATAAGCCATGGCTAAAACACCTAAACCCCAAACTAGATAAAACTGGTAAACTGGTCGATTTTGGGTAAATAATTGAGACATCAGCAACATATTTACCCCCAAACTAAGTCCACCTAAGAATAGTAATCCTTCTCCCAACCAATGGATTAATCGCTGTTTGGGATATCGCCAGAGAAAAAAACCTCCTGCGTTTAAGGTAAGAAATATTGTCAAGAGGAATCCTACCTTTAATTCCCGCGACCAAATTTGCCAGTTAGCTGAGATAAAGGTAATTATGCCCAAGCATAAAAGAATTTTTCCTAGCAATAATAATATTCTAATGAAGCGATTGCGGGTTAATCCTTCTAATTCATTAAATTGATAGCGATGGGATAATTTTTCGGATAAAGATGAATCGATTAATCCCTCACTGTGCCATTTGTCTATTTCTTCACGTAACTGGCGGCGAAACTTATCGGAAGACATGATAAATGTTATAGGTATGCTTCCTATAGCTAATGGGTAGTTTACTGATTTCTTCGATCCATATATTTATGATATTAAATTTAATGAATTTAGATTTAGGATCTGAAATTTATACTTGAAAAATCCTAAATCTAAATTTATTCATCTTCTGAGGTTTTATGGGAGTTACAGAAACGACTAAAGAGAAAAATGATAGAAGATATTACCATCTTCAGTAACATCAAAAGTTGCATCGAGAGTAAGGGCTTGGCGATCCAAAAATTCCTTGGCTTCTTCTACTGTAAGGTTTGTCTCCCTCACAAAGTGCAACATGGTAATATCTCCCTTGTTTTCTTCAAGCAGTCGAAAAAATATCCCACGCAATTTGTCAGCCTTTGCTTCCTCTATTTGTTCTTTCTCTTTCTGAGATTTTCGGTACATTTCCCAAACTAACCATGTACCAATTCCAGCGGGAGGAAAACCTAAAGCTACACCACCGAGAGTCGTATTCGTTGCATCTTCCCTGGCTTTAGGGGTGACATTTTTTCCCAGCAAAGTCGGCAACTCAGAAACGGCAACCATCAGAAAGACAAATCCCCAAGAGAGTAGCAAACCAGCCGCTATCTTTTTTAGGAGTTTCATGCTTCTGTACCCAGTTTGTTAGTATAGCTACTATTTTATAACAACCACCACATCAGGATCGACAAAAATAACGTCATGAATCCCTTGCTGGGTAAAGGGTTGGATTTCCTGAAAATCACTGTCAATTGTCAATTGTCAATTGTCAACTGCGATAGCTTTACTTCCGTTTGGCTTCCAGTAAGCGAGAGAAGTAAAATCGAGTACTTGTCATGGCATTGCGCTCTATGGCAAAACCATTATCTGTGAGGATTTTGATGATATCGGCTTCTCGATGCTGGTAAGCACGGGTAGTTTTACTGGGTCCTGGGAATAATTCGCCAATTTTTTTAAGTACAGTGAGACAAAGTGTTTTGGGCGCAAAACTGAGAATTAAGCGAGATTCGGCTAAAGATGCCAGGTGAGAAATCATTTTATCTGCTTTGTCTTGAGGATAGTGAATTAGCACATCTAAGCAGATAACCGTATGGTATTTACCACTTAATTCTTCTAAGTCTTGGACGGCAAACTTGACATTACCATGATGATTCGGGATACTTTGGGCACGTTCAGTTGCTTCCTGTACCATTTTTTCGGAAATATCGGTAGCAAAGATATTTGCACCTGCTTCTGCTAAAGGAATGCTGAGGCTGCCGACACCACACCCCGCATCGCAGATGGATAAATCAGTCAGATTATCATCTTCTTTCAGCCAGCTAATTACGGTATCTACTGTCTGCTGATGTCCATTGCGGATGTCGAGTTGGACTTTATTGACTTCGCCATCACCATAAATCCGCCGCCAGCGATCGAATCCTGTGGCGTTAAAATAGTCTTTGACAATGGTTTTATCATCAAGGGTGTTCATGAGGTTTCTTTGCATTCCAGATGGGGGACGGTTTTATAGCTGGTAAAAGTATACTCATCTATAGCAATCCTAAATCATT
>DOIX01000022.1 GCA_003511885.1 Cyanobacteria bacterium UBA11153 | reverse complement strand
AAATCAAGGGTTTGAGGAATTGAGAATGTCGGGGCTGCCCTAGTGGTTGCGATAATTCAAAACTCCCCATGCCCCATTCCCCCTTTTGACTTGTTTTCGAGGTTTTCATGGGCATTAAGCGATCGCTAAAGCTAATTATTTTAGTCATACTGACATTTGTGGTAATCTTTCAACTCAGCTTGTCTCTAGTTGCCAGTTGGGGGGAACCTCAAATTCAAAGTCGGCTGGAACTTTACCAAACAAATCTACTACTCCATGCCGCCGAATGGCAAGGAGGAAAAACTCAAACACAGTCTGCCCTTATAGGCGGAGAGCCTTTCAAAAATGCCCAAACTCAATATGAAGATGCTGTGGCAGCCACTCAAACCACTCAGGAAAAAATTATTGCGAAGATTCAAGAACTATCTTCTCAAAAAATAGCCACAGAACCATCTCCAATTTTGGGCAAATCTCAATTAAAATTAGCTCGTCTAAAAAACAGTCAAATTGTCCAAGCCCAGCAAAAGCAACTGGAAGGATCTTTATCTCAAACCAAACAACTCATAACTGAGCTAAAGTTACGCTTGGGAATTATTCAAGCCAATCGAGGGGAAACAGATGCAGCAATTAAAAATTGGCGTGACTTGAAAAAAGACGAAGTTATTCCAGATCAAAGTTTAACACCATCCAGCCAAACAGCAAATATCTTAATCGGTTTATGGAGTAAACCACCCCAATTATTACCAGATGCTGAAGCCCAAATTAACCAAAACTTAGATAGCTGGTTTCGCTATCGAGCCTTGACTGAGTTATATAAATCACAAGATCGTCAGGCTCTTCTTATTTCTCTGGAAAATCAAGAACAAAAGATTGCGCAGGAATCCGTTATCAAGTTAGCAGTAATTGGATTAATACCAGGTGTGGCAGGACTATTGGGGGTAGGACTTTTGCTATTTTTAGTCGCGCAACGACTATTAAAAGGGAGGAATTCGATCCTATCAATTAATGGAGATTTAGCTTGGCAAACACCATGGAATGGAGAAATAATTTGGCAAGTTTTGATTCTAGGTTTTTTCTTTTTTGGTCAATTGCTACTCCCCTTACTCGTTGGTCAGTTTATCCATATTTTACACCTGGATCCAGGTAATTTTACGGCGCGGAGCAAGGCATTATATACTTTATCCACCTACATAATTTTGGCATCTTGGGGATTGTGGATTTTATATCTTTCGATTAAACAATTTTTTCCCCTGTCGTCAGATTGGTTTCGCTTAAAATTCCGCAGCAATTGGTTTTTATGGGGATTGGGTGGTTATTTAGTGGCGTTACCTTTAGTGATTGGGGTATCCTTAATCAATCAACAATTATGGCAAGGGCAAGGTGGCAGCAATCCGATTCTGCCTTTAGTATTGGAAGGACAAGATAATATTGCCCTTCTCATATTTTTCATGACGGCAAGTTTGGCTGCACCCCTGTTTGAAGAAATGATGTTTAGAGGGTTTTTGTTGCCCTCATTGACACGTTATCTGCCAGTTTGGGGGGCAATTGTAGCGAGTAGTTTGGTATTTGCGATCGCACACCTCAGTCTATCAGAAGTCCTACCCCTCACGACACTGGGAATGGTGTTAGGATTGGTCTATTCGCGATCGCGCAGTCTCCTCGCTCCTATGTTACTCCATAGTCTCTGGAATAGCGGTACTCTCATCAGTCTCTTTATTCTCGGCAGCGGCTCAAGTTAATTCGGTAACGTTAGTTGCTAGTTATAACCCATTGGGTTGCCAAAATTGCTAATGGCTAATGGCTAATGGCTAATGGCTAATTGTAAAATATGAAAATAGTTCTACCATTAGCCCATATTCCAATAGCTAATAGAAAAGTCCATTTTGAAGTATTTGAGGCAATCCATTATGAATGAGATTCAGTATGCGGGTTTTGGCAAGAGGTTTTTAGCCGCTCTTCTAGATGGGATTATTTTAGTAATTATTAATAAAATCCTTGGCTTCGCCCTCGGAGGTAACATGAATTTGGTTGCTCTTGTCGGGATTTTAGTTGGTTGGGTTTACTATGCAGTACAAGAAAGTTCTCCAAAACAAGCAACTATTGGCAAGCAGGCGTTGGGAATTGTTGTGACTGACTTGAATAATCAGCCGATTTCTTTCGTTACAGCTACAATCAGACATTTTTCCAAGATTCTTTCTGGCATAATCTTACTAATTGGCTATCTTATGGTATTGTTTACCGAGAAAAAACAAGCCCTTCATGATATGCTTGCTGGTACGCTAGTTGTGAATAAATGACCAAAATAGTACTTACGCAAAGTCTTAATTTGGATGGTGCGTTAGCTTTCGCATAACGCACCCTACAGATAGATGCTTTGCGTAACTCCTGATTTTGTTAAATTCAGCTTTGATTGTTGAAAAAATCATGAGGATTGATTCCCGATTCCCGAAGTCGCTGCATCAGAGACTCTAGCCTAGATTCGGCATCATCAGCCCGTTGTCTCTCATCATCAGCCCGTTGTCTCTCCAGAGAGACTAGTTGTAAAGCTTCTTCTGCTTCAGTAGGAATCCAATTCCCCTGAAAATCATACCAACGCAACCACAATCGCTCAACTCCTTGATATTCTCCCTGCCACAACCCCAAACCTAATGCTAATTCCGGAATCCACAATCTTGACTCCTGTAATGTTATTTCTTGATAACGCCCTCCCGTCAGTTTAAATACTCGTAGCTGATTGGTATAGCGACTGAAAACAACATAATAAGGAATCCGTAATATCTTCTCGTAAACCTCCCATTTGCGCGGTGGATTGACATCAGATTTAGCTTCAATAACTTGCCCATTATCTGTCAAATTTTCCGACGCATCAGACTCAGACTTATCCTGATTTTTACCCAAGTCTTCTTTTTCAGTTCCCGGAGAAAGAAATTCAACAATTACAAAAGGATTAACACCCTCTTGCCAAACCACATAAGAAAGCCGCATATCCACTTCATCATAAAGTCGGGATACCCCCACCACCCCAAACCAATCCGGGCGCTTGTACCATTGAGGATGGCGCACATCATAATATAGATTCATATACCCAGTACTAAATACTTGTGAAAGTGGATAATTTGGGGGACGGAAAACACTGCTTAAAAATTGTGCTTGTAAGCCATGGAATTCATCAGGCAAACCAGGTTCCTCCGAATTTTCACTGGGTAAATCATACATGGTGGGAAGAGCTTCCCTAGGCGGTGGTGGTGGCTCAGTTTGGGGAACGGGATATTTAACCGGAAACATATAATATTGAGAAATAACTATCTTCTAGTTTAACATGACAAAATTAAGCCGAAAATTTCCAAAGATTGCCAAACCATCTTGATTAGAGAAACCCGATTTATTTTCTGTACTTCATGTATAGTATTTTACAGTTGACAATTATTTGAGAAGAATCAAACCCTTTACATAGCAAGGGTTTAAGCCTCTATCGATCGCGTTATGTCTCCTCTAGCCGATGTGGCGATTGCTATAACAGAAGTTCTGAAACCCCGTTTCTTGACCAAAGGATTAAGAAAAGTAAAGGATTCCCTCCTAATTGCCCAGGAGGTCGCATAACATCGGAAAAAGAAGTTTAGTCAGTTAAGGTATCCCAGTCAATTTCAAAATCTTATATGCAAGTGTCCCTCGATATACCAAAAACAAGAGAATCCATTGCCTCAGAAACCATTACTCTCGATGTCACAGGGATGAAATGTGCAGGTTGCGTCAGGGTGGTAGAAAGACAATTAACCAATTATCCCGGCGTTATGTCTGCTTGTGTCAATCTCGTGACTGAGGTGGCTGTGGTAGAGTGTGAATCTGGTACAGTCGATCCCATACTAATAGCCGAAAAATTAACATCTACAGGATTTCCTGCTCAACCCCGTCTTCCTCAATCCGAGCTTGCCTCTACTCACCAAGATACTTTAACTCTAGCCCAGCGACACCAACGAGAAGCCCAAAGACAAATGCGGCAATTAGTTATTGCGGGAATTTTAGTTACTTTATCGACAATAGGACATATTGGTCATTGGTTAGATATTCATAAATTACCGATATTAAGTAATATTTGGTTTCATTGGGGATTAGCAACTGCGGCAATAATTGGACCAGGGTGGCCTATAATTATAGATGGTTGGCGCAGCTTCAGACATCGATCCCCTAACATGAATACTTCGATCGGACTGGGTACGTCGATCGCCTATATTACCAGTTCGATTGCTTTAGTATTTCCTCAAATAGGATGGGAGTGTTTCTTTGACGAACCAGTGATGTTATTAGGCTTTATCCTCTTAGGAAGAACCTTAGAACAACGAGCGAGAAGAAAAGCCTCCGCTGCCTTTGAATCCTTATTGGCACTCAAACCAAAAATTGCCCGTTTAATTGGCAAATCAACCACCACAGACTTAGGAATTGAAATTCCTGTCGAACAAGTGCGGGTAGGAGAATGGTTGCGGGTTTTGCCGGGAGAAAAAATTCCCGTAGATGGGGAAGTAGTATCCGGAAAATCTTCAGTAGATGAGTCGATGTTAACCGGAGAAGCCATACCCGTATTTAAACAACCGGGAGATACAGTTAGCGCGGGTACTTTAAATCAATCAGGCGCGATCGCAATTGTGGCTACTCGCACTGGAGAACAGACTACCATAGCTCAGATTGCCGCCCTAGTAGAAGCAGCCCAAACCCGCAAAGCACCAATTCAACAGCTAGCCGATACCATAGCAGGATACTTTACATCAGGGGTATTAGCGATCGCGATTCTCACCTTTTTATTTTGGGATTTAGTAGGGACGAGAATTTGGCCTGAAATATTGTCACCTATGGCTGACAATATGGGTCATAATATGGCTCATGCCACTTCTCCCTTATTACTGAGTTTAAAATTAGCGATCGCCGTTTTAGTCATTGCTTGTCCCTGCGCTTTGGGTTTGGCAACACCCACAGCCATTTTAGTCGGTATCAGTCTGGGGGCTAGGCGAGGTTTATTAATCAAAGGTGGCGATATTTTAGAACGAGTCCATCAAATTAATACCATCGTTTTTGATAAGACAGGCACTCTCACTAGCGGCGAACCAACTGTAACAGATTGTTTGTTAGTTGGGGAATGGGGAGTGGGGAGTGGAGAGTCGAGAATGGAGAATAGAGAATCGGTTAAATTAAACCTCAAAACTGATTCCTCAAAACTATTGCAACTAGCAGCAGCCGCAGAAAGCGGTACTTCTCATCCGCTCGCGATCGCAATTTGTCAAGCAGCCCGTCAGGAAGGATTACCGCCATTAGCGGCTGTTGATTTTTATACCCAACCAGGATTAGGAATATCCGCGATCGTCGAAAATCAACAAGTATTAGTTGGCAATCCCAACTGGTTGGATCGAAAAGGTATCAAAATCGATGATACAGCTCAAGCTGAAGGTGAGAGGCTAGCCAGAGAGGGTAAAACAGTCGTCTACGTGGCTCTAGATGGGGTTTTAGCCGGGATAATTGCCGTAAAAGACAAAATAAGACCTGACGCTAAAGCAACTGTAGAAAGACTGAGAAACTTAGGATTACGAGTGATGATCTTGAGCGGGGATCGGGAAGAAGTAGCCCATGCCGTCGCCACAGAAATTGGGATTAACCCAGAAGATGCGATCGCATCCGTTAGTCCAGAAGGGAAAGCCGCTGCGATCGCCAAGTTACAATCTCAAGGATACTTAGTCGCCATGGTTGGGGATGGCATCAATGATAGTCCCGCCTTAGCCCAAGCCGATGTCGGGATTTCCATGGACGGCGGGACTGATATTGCCGTAGAAACAGCAGATATTATCCTAACGCGCCGCTTCAGATCCCATCTAGTTGCTCAAAGTCGTGCCATCCGGGAGACAAACTCTCCCCACAGCAAACATCATATTTCCTTGCTTGATGTTGTGGAGTCCATTAAACTAGCCCGTGCCACTTTTAACAAGATCCAACATAATCTATTCTGGGCATTAGGCTACAATATTGTAGGAATTCCCATAGCAGCGGGTGTCCTTTTACCCGGATTTGGAATGGTTCTCAATCCTGCTACCGCTGGAGGATTAATGGCTTTTAGTTCGGTTAGTGTTGTCACCAGTTCCCTCCTCCTCCGCTATCAGGTAAGCAACCCCGGTCTGAAGACACGGGGCTTTGGCCAAGAAATTAGCTAAAGCCGTGCTTACCAGCCTAAGTCTTAACTGACTACGTTATCGGCAAGTGTTAAAGAACCTACCAGTGGATGCGTAGCTAGTCCACTGCTCTAGAACCGAAAAGTTAAACAGTTTTAAGGTCACTGAAACAGTGCTTTTTGGATAGTTACCGACCGATAACATTGGCGAAGCTAACGTTACTGAAAAGAAGAGACACAACAATGTCTAATCAACCCAATTACGCATTTGTTCTTGATACTAATCGGAAACCTTTAACACCTTGCAAGCCATCAATAGCACGTAAGTTACTAAATGCTGGCAAGGCTAAAGTTTTCAGATTGTATCCGTTCGCAATCATTTTAAATAAGGAGGTGGTTGAAATCCCGGAACCATTAACTTTGAAAATTGATCCTGGCTCTAAGACCACAGGATTAGCAATACTTTCTGGCTGCAATTTGCTTTGGGTAGCAGAACTAACACATCGTGGTCAAACAATCAAAGCATCTCTAGAGTCAAGGCACTCATTGCGTCGTGGTCGCAGAAATCGACATACTCGTTATCGTCAAGCCCGATTTTTGAATCGTACCCGTTTCAACGGTTGGTTAGCGCCAAGTCTTCAGCATCGGGTTGAAACAACACTAACCTGGGTTAAAAAGTTAACTAGGTCAGGACCGATTAACGTTGTTGCTCAAGAGCTAGTCAGGTTTGATTTACAGCAAATGGACAATCCTGAAATATCAGGGATTGAATACCAACAGGGTGGATTAGCAGGCTACGAGGTTCGCGAGTACCTACTTAACAAATGGGAGAGAAAATGCGCTTACTGTGGCATTGAGAATATACCATTACAGATTGAGCATATCCACCCTAAAGCCAAAGGCGGTACAAACCGAGTTTCTAATTTGTGTTTGGCTTGCGAACCTTGCAACATCAAGAAAGGAACGAAAAACATTGAAGAATTTCTCAAGAAAAAGCCTGATGTCTTGAAAAAGGTTTTAGCTCAAGCTAAACAACCGTTAAAAGATGCAGCCGCAGTTAATTCAACTCGCTGGTCATTATTTAATCGGTTAAAAAAAACGGGGCTAGAAGTTGCCACAGGTTCAGGGGGCTTAACCAAATTTAACAGAACTCGATTACAACTATCTAAAACTCATTTCTTTGATGCTGCTTGTGTAGGCGATACCCCAGAACTTTTGGTATTAGCTAATCAACCATTGTTAATCAAGGCAACAGGACATGGCTCAAGGCAAATGTGCCGTACTGATAAGTTTGGATTCCCCTCACGCTATGTCACTCAATTCAAGTTTGTGAAAGGTTTTCAAACGGGTGACATTGTCAAAGCAATTGTTACTTCTGGAAAAAAGATTGGAACTTATACAGGAAGAGTTGCTGTGCGATCTACTGGTAGTTTCAATATTTCAACAACAAACGGACTGGTTCAAGGAATCAGTTACAAACACTGCCAACAAATTCATCAAAAGGATGGCTATGGTTATGGATTTTCAAGACTGGAGGCGAATAAATTCGCTGCCGCGCTTTCCTCTCCGGTCTCGCATACACGGAGTTTCCAGCGACGGAGGTATTCTGATGAGTCAACTTGACGTTCCCAGATACGCTGCTCTAGTATATGTCAGGAACCCCACCCATAGAATGCGGGGGCTTGAATAAAGCTCAAACCTGACCAGCCTAAGTTCTAAGAGAACTCCCTTCAGAGCAAGTGTTAAAGTTCCTACCTACAAATGCCTGAACCAGTGTGCAGCACTAGAATCCAAGGATTAAACATCTGTCTAGTGACATTGTATATTTATCTTCAGAATATTTCTGATGTCCGCCAATGTCTGGGTTAAAAGGATCGGGAACTCTAATTATCAAGAGTCATCAGGAGTAGGGTAAATCAACATAATATATTAATTTTATGGGAGCATCCCTATCAGTGTAAATTCTGGGAACAGGCGAAACGCCTGTCTCTAGATCTAGTCGGAAATTGTAGCTATCGACCTCAATCGGGAAAACTGGTGCGATAATTTTACCACTGCTAGTTCTGGTTCCCGAAAAAAGCCAAAATATTTTTCAGCAACCAACTCCATCCAATCCCTGTTTTTCGATGCCTCCAAAATCAAATTCAGTTCACCATCATTTGCTAATTATTGAAGACGATCAGGGACGTAGAGAATTTCCCTTAAAAGAAGCTGTCTACTCCATCGGCAGAGATCCAGATTCGGATATTCGCCTCTGTTCCCAGTTTGTCTCCCGCCGACATGCCACCCTAGTGCGCCGACAGCGCGAGGACGGTAGTTTCTACTATCGAATTGTTGATGGCAATCTCAAGGGCAAGGCAAGTGCAAATGGACTCTTGATTAACAGTAAAAAGACTCAAGCCCACGATCTCGAAGATGAGGACGAAGTGATCTTCGGTCCCCAGGTGAGTGCTAAATATTATGTACTCAAGCGAGATGCTGTCCCAACTGGGCCACCCGATGAGTTTGACATCACCTTAATTAGCCCCAATATGATGGTAGGAGATCCTACAGCCGAATTGGATGAATGGGGTTAAGCAACTGAAGGCCAAAATCTGGACAAAATGTGCTTAACCTGGACAAAAGTCGTCATATAGTAGGCTCAGGTCCAGGTTAAGTCAGAAAAAAGCTGCCTCCCAATTAAGTCTAACTGGTTGAAATTGCCTGATTTGATGGGGAAGAGCAGACAATTGCGCGAGTTTTCCCCCATAAAAAGCCCCCTCAATCTCAAAGCCCGGAACTATCCGGGAACGGTTTCCAATAACTGCCAATGCTGATTTTGGGCAATTGCATCTTGGACCAGATTGAACATGTGATGGCAGTGATTTTCAAACTGAAGGGGCAATTCTTCATTCTTGATCACAAAATTCATCCGAATTCCCTCACTAGTGGCAATCGATTTGTCGATCAATACTTCCACAGTTACCAGTTTAGCAAAGGCAACTTGTCCGGGTATCTCCCGCGCCATTAAGTAGTCTCCCGTATCGTAAATAATGTCGAAATTACAAGACTGTAAAACCTCAATCAGTATCTTTTGAAGGAGATCGAGAGAAACTGCAACTGTAAAAGAACAAGTATAGCGAGCCATATTAATATAACCGTAGGTGTCACGCAGCTAGACGCTTTTAATTATATCGAACGTCTCCTGATGGTTAGGAGAGAAGAAAAGGATGAACAAAGGAATTGGCAACTGCTCTCAGCTACCAGTATATTAGCGGTTTATCCGGATAAAGATTACCAAAAAATGGAGTTAAGGATAGAAAATTGGCAAATGAACGGGAAGCTGATTGTGTTTGAGGGAGTTGAAGGTAGCGGCAAAACCACCCAAATTGCGCGATCGCGAGATTGGCTGCTTGCCAGTGGTACTCTAGCATTTTTGGGGAATCTCGGCAAACCGAGACATGTCGCTCTCACCAGACAACCAGGAGGAACTTCATTAGGAGTAGCACTGCGCCAAATCCTCCTGGAGGGACAAAGCTTACAGATTAAAGACCGTGCCGAGCTTCTATTGTACGCAGCGGATCGGGCACAGCATGTGGAAGAATTTATTAAACCATTGCTCGAGCAAGGGGCAATTGTTTTGTGCGATCGCTATACTGACTCTACGATAGCCTACCAAGGTTACGGGCGAGGTATCGACTTAAAATTAATCGCCCAACTTAACCAAATTGCCACAGGTGGACTCAATAGCGATCTTACCATCTGGCTGGATGTGGATGTCTCCCTTGGCTTACAGCGGGCGCGTGCTAGGGGCAAAGCGGATCGGATGGAAGAAGCAGAATTATCCTTTCACCAACGAGTCCAGAAGGGTTTTACTCAATTAGCCTCATTATATCGCGATCGCATTGTCAGGATTGACGGCAGCCAGAGCGAGGAAGCTGTACAGTTAGACATTCGCCAGATTTTATCTCAGCGGTTTGGGGAGTGGGGACTGGGGGCTAGGGACTGGGGGCTAGGGGTTAGGGACTAGGGGTTAGGGGTTAGGCAAAGGGGATAGTGAGTGAGATGATTAATGACTTTGCTGGATTAGTGGGGCAAAAACAAGCCATCGCACTTTTAAAAGGGGCAGTTGAGGCAAACCGGATTGCTCCTGCCTATCTATTTGCGGGTGCAGATGGGGTGGGGCGGAGTTTGGTAGCACGGGCATTTATTGCCCTGTTGTTTTGTCAGGATGTCTCGCCTGAGAAACAAGTATTAGTGCGGAGACGTTTGCAACAGGGGAATCATCCAGATGTACTTTGGGTGGAACCAACTTACCTCCATAATGGAATTAGATTATCTGCCAAAGAAGCAGCACAACAAGGATTAAAACGGAAAGGCTCTCCCCAAATTCGTTTAGAACAAATTCGCGAAATTACTCAGTTTTTAGCGCGTCGCCCTCTAGAAGCACCGCGTCAGGTAGTAGTAATGGAGCAGGCAGAAACAATGGCAGAGGCAGCGGCAAATGGCTTGTTAAAGACGCTGGAAGAACCAGGACGTGCGACATTAATGTTAATTGCACCTAGCGTCGAATCTTTGTTACCAACCCTCGTTTCTCGGTGTCAGCGGATTCCCTTCGATAGGTTAGCGCCAGAGGAGATGGAAACTGTACTCCGACAAACAGGTTATCAAGAGATTCTCGCACAACCTTCAATATTGGGAATTGCCCAAGGTAGTCCCGGAGATGCCATCGCATCTTTTGCCCAACTCAAAGCTATCTCGCCAGAATTACTCAATCGAGTTACTCAATTTCCCAAATCCCTGCGGATGGCATTACAACTAGCCAAGGAAATTGACAAAACTCTCGATTCTCAATCTCAGTTGTGGTTAGTGGATTATTTGCAACATTATTACTGGCAAAAACAGCATCAAACATCTATTATCCAACTTTTGGAGCAAACGCGACAATATCTGAAGAGTTATGCTCAATCGCGATTGGTTTGGGAAGTGACGTTTCTGAAATTTTTAGGGGTGAGAGGTGAGGGGTGAGGGGTGAGGATAGAGAGGTTTGAGGTAGGGGACATCAATCCGGGAACAGTAACTTGGATAGCCGTGGACAGTTAACCGTTATTTGACAGAAATTAAACCCTTGATAAAGCAAGGGTATTTTGCTCTCTTCACAACCTTGTTAAATGAAACTTAATATTTTCCAGTAAGGCTAGGCTTTAGGATACTAACTGTGTTAGTTTAAAATAAATCTAAGTATAAGTAACAATACATTATTGAGAAACAGCTCGCTCAAATGAATAGCGTTTTACAGGTAGGAGATCGCACGATCGCGGCTGAAGAACTAATTCCGCTCTTAGCCAAATATCAATTACTCCCTCAACTACTGCGGGAAATTATTGTTGATGGAGCAATTACCGCTATAGATTGTACTCCAGAAGAAAAAACCTTAGCTTGTCAGCAGTTTTACGAACGGAATCAGCTAATGACGGAGGCCGACCGGTTGGCATGGCTGGAACGTCAAAACATGACTAACGAACAAGTTGAAGAGTTAGTAGATAGAGGAATAAAGATCGAAAAATTTAAACAATTAAATTGGGCAAATAAAATAGATTCCTATTTCCTCAAACGGAAAGAAATGTTAGACAGAGCAATTTATTCTCTCCTCCGGACAAAGGATGGGGCGATGGCACAAGAGCTGTACTTCCGCATCCAAGAAGGGGAACAGTCTTTTAGCGACTTGGCGAAAGAATATTCCCAAGGGCCAGAAGTACAAACGGGAGGCTTAATTGGACCTGTGCAACTGAATTTCCCCCATCCAATGTTGGCTCAGATGCTTAGAGTGAGCCAACCTGGTCAATTATGGCCTCCTACTCGTCTGGGAGAATGGTTTATCATTGTACGACTAGAGAAGTTTTTTCCCGCCCAACTAGATGACCAAATGCGTCGGCAGCTAACCGACGAGCTATTTAATAGCTGGGTGCAAGAACAAGTTAAACAAACAAAGATTAGTTAAATAATGGGGAGTGGATAAGTCAAAAGTCAAAAGTCAAAAGTGACTACTCAAAACCCATTTCTTAGTCCCTAGTCCCTAGTCCCTGAAATTAATGACTTACACCAAAGCAAATATTCAAGATTTTCTCAAAAAGTTATTTCCTTTTGATAGACTAACTCCTGCAACAATCGCTAAGTTGTCGGAAAAAAGCCAACTGTTACGTTACGGGTTCGGTAAACCGATCTTAACATCAGATAAAATGCCTGGCCAAGTTTCGATTTTATACGAAGGAAAGGCGCGTTTGTTGGGTTACGATCCGCGCACGCCACAACCTGTTACCCTAGGCTTGCTCAAACCTGGGGCTATTTTAGGGTGGGTAAGTTTAATTAGGGGAATAGCGTGCGAAACTGCGATCGCATCTGAAGAGTCTATCTGCTTAACATTTAATGGGATGGATTTTTTGTCAATAATGGCGCAAGAGCCATCAGTGGTAGCAGCTTTCCAAGAGCGCTGTACTCTCATTGAAGCTTTTACTTTGCTGGGGGCTGAGTTAGCCAGACAAGCTAATGGTGGAATTAATCTCAAAGAATTAGCATCTACAGCTTACCCAGAAGCCGTAGTGCGATATATTGAAGATCGGAAAACTACGCCCGATCGACTGGATAGCGATCGCGAATGGTTTGTGAGTGGTGGTGGAACTCTTGCAGATTTTCCGGTTGGCAGTAAACTTAGTTCAATAGAGGGTTCGTCTCCGATTAAGTTGCTGGGAAATATTCCAGCCAGAATTGTGGGTTTTCGGAAAGCTGATTTGTCAGAAATATGGGATGTGGAGTTAGAAGTTAAGGAAGCAGAAGTACTTGAGCCAGTCACAAACAACGGAAACCTTACAACCACTAACCAACAACTCACAACTGATAACCAACAAGAAAGAAATGACTCGATTGAGATTATCGATGCAGATACTCAACCACCACCACCTAGAGAAAATCGAGAAGATACTTATAGTAAAGGTAGAAAATATCCCCATTTTCGGGGGAGAGGAATGTTAAATGGAGGCGCAGCTTGCTTCCAAATGATTAGTCAATATTTGGAGATGCCTTTCCGCAAAGATGTGGTACTACGAGTCATGGGAGATCAAATGGCTCGTACTGGCAGTTTATCTTTACCTCTTTGCGGTGCAGTAGCAGATTTATTGGGGTTACATGCCCAATTAGTTTCCTTACCTCCCTCAGCGATGAGTCGCGTGGAAGTGCCAGCTTTAGTGCGCTGGAATGAGAGTTTTGCTGTCATTTACGAAGTCAGCGACAGGGGTATTGTCTTGGGAGTACCGGAAATTGGGATCGTGCGGCGCAGAATGGCAGATGCGCTCGATATTTTACTCTTGAGTGAGGGTGAAGGTGGGAATGAGGAAGTTATTCAAGTTTTATTGCTACAACGGACAAAGCAAACTCCCCAACAACGCTTTGGTTTGCAGTGGTTTTTACCATCTTTGGTTAAATATCGTCATGTGTTATTGGAAGTTTTGATCGCTTCCTTTTTTGTACAGTTATTCGGACTGGCAAATCCCTTGATGATTCAGATTATTATCGATAAAGTAATTGTCCAAAACAGTATTGATACTTTGCATATTTTAGGTGTTTTTCTGTTAGTGGTGGCAGTCTTTGAGGCAATTCTGTCTAGCTTGCGGACTTATTTGTTCGTCGATACCACCAATCGGATTGACATGGCTTTAGGTTCGGAAATTATCGATCATCTTTTGCGATTGCCGCTGCGATACTTTGAAAAACGTCCGGTGGGGGAACTTTCCAGCCGGATTAATGAATTAGAAAATATCCGTCAGTTTCTCACAGGAACAGCGCTGACTGTGGTGCTAGATGCGATTTTTTCGGTAATTTATATTGCCGTAATGTTTATTTATAGTTGGCTTCTGACGCTGGTGGCACTGGCGACAATTCCCTTATTTATATTATTAACGATAATTGTTTCGCCAATTGTACGCCGTCAATTACGAGTCAAGGCCGAAAGAAACGCCGAAACTCAATCTTATCTAGTGGAAGTACTCTCAGGAATTCAAACAGTTAAGGCACAAAATATAGAATTGCGATCGCGCTGGCAATGGCAGGAACGTTATGCCCGGTATGTATCGGCGGGTTTCAAAACAGTCATCACATCCACAACAGCAGGCTCCGCTAGTGACTTTCTCAACAAACTTTCAGCTTTATTAGTTCTCTGGGTAGGAGCATATTTAGTTTTAGATCAGAAATTAACCTTGGGAGAATTAATTGCTTTCCGGATTATTTCCGGCTATGTCACTAGCCCCTTATTACGTTTAGCCAGAATTTGGCAAAACTTCCAAGAAACTGCCCTATCATTGGAACGTTTAAGCGATATTATCGATCATCCTCAAGAAGCAGATGAAGAAGATCGATATAACATTCCGATGCCCGTAATTAAAGGGGCAGTAACTTATGAAAATGTTTCCTTCCGCTTTGGGCAAACAGGTCCCTTACAATTAACAAATATTAACTTAGAGTTTCCCGCTGGCGTATTTGTCGGTATAGTTGGTCAAAGTGGTTCCGGTAAAAGTACCTTAATGAAACTCCTACCTCGCCTCTACGATCTTAACTCCGGACGAATTCTCATCGATCAATACGATATCAGTAAAGTAGAATTATATTCGCTCCGCCGTCAGGTAGGAATTGTACCCCAAGATAGTCTCTTATTCGACGGCACAGTACAAGAAAATATTGCTCTAACTAATCCCGAAGCCACTGCTGAAGAAATTATTGAGGCAGCCAAGGTTGCCTGTGCCCATGACTTTATCATGGGCTTATCGAGCGGTTATAATACCAAAGTAGGAGAGAGAGGATCGGCACTTTCTGGAGGACAAAGACAACGAATTGCGATCGCGCGCACTATCCTCCAAAATCCCCAACTACTAATTTTAGATGAAGCTACCAGTGCCTTAGACTACGAAACAGAAAGGCAAGTTTGTTTAAATTTAATCGAAGCATTTCGCGGACGAACAGTCTTTTTCATCACCCACCGTCTCACCACAATTCGCAGCAGCCATCACATTTTAATGATGGATAAAGGTGCCGTAGTCGAACAAGGAACCCACCATCAATTAATGGAACTTCATGGCAGGTATTATTGCCTCTATCAACAACAAGAAGCACAACTTTAAACAATGGACAATGGACAGTTGACAGTTGACAGTTGACAGGAAGTAAATTCAAGTAACTATCAACTATCAATTATCAATTATTAACTATCAATTATCAACCATCAACTATCAACTATCAACTATCAACTAACTATGAACAGTCCCAATGGCTCTCAACCTAACTCAGCTACAACAAGACGGAGACAAAATCGACCTTTGCTGTCTGATTCAGGAAATAATCATAGAGGAAGATCGAATCATTTTGGCAGAGAAGCAGAATTCGATCGACCTGTAATTTTACAACAATCTCCGATATGGTCCCGATGTATTGTTTGGGCAATTGTCGGAGTAACGGCTTCCACGCTTATTTGGGCTTATTTCGCGAAAATTGATGAAGCAATTCCCGCACAAGGAAAATTGGAACCCAAAGGTGCAGTCAAAGACGTACAAGCCCCTATTGCTGGAGTAGTTAAAACAATTGACGTGAAAGAAGGGCAACGGGTAGAAGTAGGAGATCGCCTATTGACATTTGACCAAACTGCTGCTGAAGCTCAATTTCAATCATTACAAAAAATTCGAGAATCCCTGCTTCAAGAAAATCAATTCTACATCAGTCAGCTTCAAGGTACTGGTAGTAAATTTTTAGAAAAAACGTCGTTGCGTATATCACCAGAAATGATATCGCTGACCGAAAATCGGGCATCTTTAATCTCAGAAAATAAACTATACCAAGCTCAATTACAAGAAGATATTACTGGTACAGGATTAAATTCAGAACAACAACTGCGCTTACAATCTATTCTAGATGAACGGCGATCTCGCGAAGCTGCTGCTGAATTGGAAGTCCAACAACTAACCCAGCAGCTTAGTCAAACTACAATACAGTTAGCTAATGCAAGAAATATCCTATCTGTCAATCAAGAAATTGTCACAAACATAGAACCTTTGGTAAAAGAAGGAGGGTTTGCTCGCCTTCAATTTTTGAAGCAGCAGCAGGAAGTTACCAGTAGTAAAGCTGATGTAATTCGTTTAACCCAAGAAGAAGAACGTTTAAGATTAGCAATCGAACAAGCCAGAGAAAAATTAAAAAATACAAAATCTTTATCTGAAACTGATGTACGTGCTAAAATATCCGATAACGACAAGAGAATTTCTGATATTAATAGCCAGATCACAAAAATTATTGTCGAAAATAATAAAAAAATCCGAGAAATTGATAGCCAAATTAGCCAAACTAAGTTGACTTTAAAATATCAAGACTTAGTTTCACCAGTCACAGGTACAGTTTTTGAACTTAAAGCTAAAAGCCCTGGTTTTGTCGCTAATACCAGCGAACCAGTTTTAAAAATAGTTCCAGATGAAGGCTTAATTGCCAAGGTATTTATTACTAACCGAGATATTGGTTTTATTAAGGGAGAGATGGATATTAATTCTAAAAAAGAGATTGATGTAGATGTGCGGGTTGATTCGTTTCCTTATAGTGAATTTGGCGATATTAAAGGTAAATTAGTGAGAATTGGCTCCGATGCTTTGCCGCCAGATGAAATTTACCCATTTTACCGTTTTCCAGCGGAGATCAAAATTGATAAACAGTCAATTTCTGTGAATAAGGGTAAATTGGGTGAAGTGGAATTGCAATCCGGGATGTCTGTTAGTGTTAATATTAAGGTAAGGCAGCGGACTGTCATGAGTATTTTTAGCGATTTGTTTGTGAAGAAATTGGATAGTTTAAAAAATGTGAGGTAAAAGGTGAGAGGAATTCGAGCGCTATCTGGATGGTGAGTTATGCGAAAGCTAACGCACCATCCACTATTGGTAGCGTGACTACCATAACTGTTAATTGTCCACTGCTATATAATACCAATTCTCTAAATGCCTGCTACAGTAGCAACTTAGGTTAATTAGGGCTTGCTGTATAAGTCATTAACCTTGACAACAATTAGCTTCGAGTGCGGTCTTGAGTTGGGAAAAGTACCAGGAATAAGAGTTACACCCCTGAAAATTCAGACAGTTTTTCACGGAAACTCGA
>DOIX01000027.1:13755-17316 GCA_003511885.1 Cyanobacteria bacterium UBA11153 | reverse complement strand
ACTGATTTAGGATTGCTATAGATCAATTAACAAAGAAGCCAGTAGTTCTAAATATGGATGTTGGAGAAAAAATATTACAGAGGTTTGGAGAAATTTGGGCTATTCCCACACTCTTTTTTATCGATCCTTGGGGTTATAAGGGCTTATCCCTCAGACTAATCGGATCTTCAATAATGAATTGGGGATGTGATTGCATATTTTTCTTCAACTATAACCGAATTAATATGGGATTGCATAATGATGCTGTAGAGGAACACATGAATTCTCTCTTCGGTAAAGAAGGTGCTGATACTCTACGAAAACAACTCCAACCCATGCAGCCTTATCAACGCGAGTTAACTATTGCAGAGGCTATCTGCCAATCTCTTAAAGAAATAGGCGGTACTTATCCTTTGCCATTTCGCTTCAAACATGCTACTGGTAAGCGGACTAGCCATCATCTTATTTTTGTATCTAAGAATGTCCGTGGTTACTCGATTATGAAAGAGATTATGGCAAAAGAGAGTTCCACTACGGAACAAGGTGTACCATGTTTTGAATACGATCCTGCTACGATATATCAACCTTTACTTTTCGACTTGGCAAGACCATTGGACGAACTTGAAGATATGTTGCTGGATGAATTTGCAGGTCAAACAATGACTATGCTACAAGTTTACGATCAACATCACGTTGGCAAACGCTACATCAAAAAAAATTACAAGGATATCTTATTGAAGCTAGAAGCTGAAAATAAAATTACAGCTAGTCCATCTAAAAGGAGAAAAAATACATTTGGTGATGATGTGAAAATTACATTCCCACCTAAGCAATCATAGCAGCTTTATTCGATCTACGGAATCCTCCTACAGGGTATCTTTTCTCCCATTTCTTTCTATGGTGTGCCCAATCTTCGGGCATTTCATCCCAGATTTCCTCATCCAGTAATCTCCCACCAGCTTTAGGTGTTCTACCACCCCATTGCTTAAAGAAAAAAGCCACCCCAGCATTCTGACATTGTTCCCGAATACTCCTAATCCATTCTTCTTTAATCGGACGATGTTTTAAACCAGACTCTCCTCCAACAATTACCCAATGAATATCCTTTAAATCTAATACCAAGGGTCCCAAAAGCGGTTCGCAGGAAAGAAACCGTACATTTGCAGGTACTTGTCGTAAACAATCTATGCGATTAACATAATTTTGATTCTCAACAGATACACCCATCCAAATATTTTTATGCCAGTCTAATTCTGGTGCTAATTCAACTAAACGTTCGTGTCTTTTGGTGAGAATTTGATAGATATGTTGAGGTGTTTTTTCTATAACATCAAAAACTTTTTTCAGAAATTCTAGCGGGACTTCTTCATGAAAAAGATCGCTCATTGAGTTGACAAAAATACGACTTGGTTTACGCCAATGGGTAGGCTCTTCTAAGCGATTTTCATGCAGCGTCAATTCAAATCCATTCTTGAAATTATTGGGAAAACGCTTAGTAAGTGCTTCCGCATAACAATGGGTGCAACCTGGACTAACTTTATTGCAGCCAGTCGTAGGATTCCAAGTTCTATCAGTCCATTCAATACCAGTATTAGCACTTGCCATATTCTGACTTTACCACCCTAACGGCTGGTTGCTAGTTAGTTTACTTATTTATTTTAGTACAAATGGACAGTATGTAACTTTTTTTTATTGTCTCTTCAAGTTTCTATCTCAAAGCTCAATTTCCCTAAAAACGCTTGATAAGCGCGATTAATTACCTGCATTTTTGCGATCGCACTCTCAGCCGTATTGACATCAGGATGATATTGTCTGGCTAAGGAATGATAGGCTAATTTTACTATATTAGCATCGGCATCAATACCTACACCTAACACTTCCCACCATTCCTCAGATACCAAAGGATCGAAGATAGATTTATCTTTGCCCAACATGGCACGCCAAATCTTCATCAAACCGCCCTTACTTCCAGTTACCAAGTTTTGTCCGTCGGGACTAAAAGCGACAGGATTTTTCCCTGCAATGGTATCGATTAATTTCCCAGTTGATAGCTGCCAAATTTTGACAGATTGATTACTGCCACTAGCAATAGTGTGCCCATCAGGAGAGATAGCAATAGAAAATATACCCTCCAATCCTCCATTAATATTACGGATTAATTCGCTGCTGTAGATATCCCATAATTTAATAGTACCATCCCTACTCCCGCTCACTAAAATTTTGCCATCAGTAGTAATAGCTAGAGCAGTTACCCAATCGGAATGTCCTGTTAAAATACGCGGTTGTGTGAAACTAGTTAATGACCAAATTCTGATAGTTTTATCCGCACTACCACTAGCAATAAGTTCTCCATCTGGACTTATTGCTACACACGAAACTGTATCTGAATGACCGTTTAATGTCCGTTTTAAATCTCCTGTATACCCACCCCATAGCCTGATTGTTTTATCACTACTAGCACTAGCGATAATTTTGCGATCTCGACTGAAAGTAATGGCACAAATGCACCCAAGATGACTGTAAGGAGAATTGGGAGATAATAAGGGACGCAGATATTTTTTAGTATTAAGTTGCCAAGTGGTAATTTTATTATCGAAACCACCAGTGACTAACATATTGCCATCTGGACTAATCGCACTAGCACAAACTTCTCCTCCTTGCCCAAAAAATGTAAATATTTGTTTTCCAGTATTCAGATTCCATAGACTAACAGTTTTATCGTCACTCCCACTAACAATTGTCTCTCCATCGGGACTAATGGCAATAGTATTAACTGAGGCTGTATGCCCTTTGAGAACTTTGACGCATTGCCAAGTTTGAGGAGATTTCCTTTGAATGGGAACCACAGCCGCTTCAGGTTGAGAAGGATGAGTTTGATTAGTATCTGGCGGTAAATTTGGATAAGCATTAGATGGAGATGATGGGATTGTTTGATGCTTTAGTAACTCTAATTCTTCCTCAATTTCCCAGGCATTAAATTTTTGTTTCCAAGCATATTCAGCCCATAATGGATCTAATTCTAAAAGTGCTTGAGTATAATATTCCTGTTCTAAAACTTTACTTTCCATCCGGTAAAAAGCATCAATTGCCCCCGCCATCCTTTCTCCAGGTTGTTGCTTCACTGCTTTATATAAACCATAAATACCCAATCCAACAACTCCTCCAGCAGCAGCCATCGAACCCATCCCAATCCCCACCGCACCAAAACTTCCTGCTAATCCCATCCCCCCCACTGCTGCTGAAATTCCTGCACCTCCAATCGCGCCAATTCCGATTGCCCCAAAAGTAGCAGTATCGCCTTCTTCAATTGCTTTAAATGCGCCATAAACTGCTGCACCAGCAACTCCACCTGCCGCAGCCATAGGTATCATCCCAATACCAACTGCACCAAAACTTCCAGCTAATCCCACACCTCCTACTACTCCATAAACTCCAGCACCAGTACCCACACCGCCAGCGATAAAAACGACTCTTTCTTTTGAATTGTCTGTCATGTTTTTTTCTCCCTGTAATTAGCTTAAGCTTAAACTAATTACAGGGTTATGGCATCGTATAAATGGCTTACAGCGGTTTCCGCAGTAA
>DOIX01000027.1:13330-13451 GCA_003511885.1 Cyanobacteria bacterium UBA11153 | reverse complement strand
TAAGAGCGGGAACCGCTGTAAATCTTCTTCGTGAAGACGGAGAGATAAATTTGATGGTGAGAAATAATTTTGTTATTCGTTACCATCTACTAACCAAGCCCCTGACGGGGCGACAACTATG
>DOIX01000027.1:0-12996 GCA_003511885.1 Cyanobacteria bacterium UBA11153 | reverse complement strand
GATTGCTATATCAACTATCAACTATTTTTTGCCAAGCCAATCTTGCTGCCCCAACGATTCCTGCTTGATTACCTAATTCTGCCTGTAATAACTTTACACCAATCAAAGAACTTGGCATAACTCGCCGTTCAATTTCTGCCCAAGCAGATGGAAAGAAAAATTCCGCACTAGCACTAACTCCGCCACCAATAATAATAGCTTCTGGTGTAAGAACATAAATTAATGTAGTTAATCCGATGCCCAAATCCCTACCATAGTTTTTCCAGAATTCTAAAGCAAATGAGTTTCCCTCTTTTGCCATAATTCCTAATTCCGCAGGCTCTTTTCCAGTACGACGGCGAATTGAACCAATAGAAAGATACTGTTCTAACGATCCCTGATTACCACTATTACACATCGGACTATCGGGATCTGGATTAAAACTAATCAATCCCAATTCACCTGCCCTGCCACCATGACCTGTAAAAAGTTTACCATCCAATATAATGGCACCGCCCACGCCAGTCCCGATAGTTAGCAAAATTGAATTACGAAATCTCCTCCCTGCACCCAACCAAGCTTCCCCCAACCCAGCACAATTAGCGTCATTGGCAATAACTGTCGGCAAACCTGTCTTAGCTTCCAACCAATCCGCTAAAGGGATATTCTGCCAACCAACCAGATTAATCGCCACGATCGCAATTCTACCATCTCCATCCGCAGGTCCCGGCGTACCCACTCCAATCGCGATCGCGTTACCATCATAATTAAGTTTTGCGTTGCTGAAGGCGGGCGAAGCCATCGCTTCCACCATCGTTTCTACCACAGCCTCTGGTGTAGCAGGTTGGGGGGTGGGGATTGTCAAAGATTGAATGCAAGTACCATCTTCCTGAAAGCGTCCAAGTTTTATGGCACTTCCCCCTAAATCAATACCGATTACTTCTGGTTGGTTGGACATGGAAATCGCTAATGGCTAATGGCTAATGGCTACTTGTTGTTTTTCAAATAACCAATAAAAAGATTACCTACACTGAAGACGAAAGACAAGCGATCTTCCCTTACTCACCCGATGCCGAACTTGAATTCTAGATATGATAGGGTGGGGATTGCTGTTATGTTTTAGCAAAAATCCCAAATTTTGGTGCCATATCCACTTTACTATAATTGTTCCTCACTACAACCGACTCACTCTTCCACTCCCACCTGCTTAACCACCTCCAACGGCAATTCTAGCGCCTCAGCAATTTGCTCATCGCTTAAGCCAAATTGCCGTAATTTATCAATTGTTTCCATATTAGTTTGATTATTGTTGCGCTGCTGTAATTTAGGATGAGTAGGCTTACTTTTAGTTGGAGTGGTATTGAGTTGTTCAGAACAAATATTAATATAGCCAATTATACTATTGTTATTGTCAGTAACTTTACTCTTAGTAAAAGTAATACTCAGATTACCTTGTCTTTCTAAGACCGATCTAAGATTACCTTTATTAACAGATTCATCTAGAAACAGTCAAGGGGTGGATTGAAGCAGAACCAGTTTAGGATATCTTTGTAGTTTAATTATAGTGCGATGGCAACGCCAGTCAGAGGCATCGCTCTTGTAGGGTCGTCATTGTTGTTATCTTGTCACTGTCAACTGTCAACTGTCAACTGTCAACTGTCAACTGTCAACTAACCAGCACAAGATTTAAGTATCCAACCAATAACAATCCCCAATCCACCAAATCTGACAGCCATCCAGAAAGGCTCCTTCAGACTATCCCAAGAAAATAAGTGACTTTCCAGGTTAAGCTCGATTATTTCTAATTGTTCTTTAATTTGCTGCAATTCAACTTGCATAGCCTGTCTATTGTTTGTTTTCCCTAGAGATTTTCTGATTTCCTCGCGACGGTGTTGGAGTTGAGCTTGTCGGGCGCGATCGCACTCCACCTGGTGATATCGTGCTTTAATAGACTCAAGCGATCGCTCTACTTCTGATAAAGCTTGCTCAAACTCGTCTATACCAGTATCCTGCTGGTTTGGCTGTGAATCAGCAGCAGATGACTGTGACGGGTGTTGAGACATATTTCCTAAAAATATCTTGATTAGATTACAGTAATAGTCAATAGAATTTTAACTGAACTTATGCCCGAATTAATCCAAATCACGAAAAACGATCCCCTAGCCCACCTTAGTACCTTAGAAATTGCCCAAGTCTTAGCACAACGTCTCGCCATTCAACCCAATGATTGGCATCGATTAAAGTCAAATCGCCCAGCCAGAGCAGGGGAGCAAGCGGCGGCGGCTTTAGTATTTCTCCTCAAAGAAGAAACTCAAGAAGCCCTCGCCAGATTTGAGCAAGCGTCAGGATGGCTTGACAAATCAATTTCGGCACCACCCTGCCCCACCCATCATCGTTAATGTTAGAGATAATGGGCAAGAGTTTCTAGTTTTCAGGAATCAGTTTAAACTTAAAACTTAAGACCTAAAACTCAAAACTCATTGCCCATTGTTTAGAAAATTTTCTTGTAACGATCGAGTATAAAGGATCGAGGATAAATTATGAAGGATAACAGATAAAGGAGAAACTAACAAAATAGTTCCACCCGATCCCCACTTCCCACTCTCTAAGTAATCAAAGGCAAACGGGAGCGACTGTTCACTTGCTTGCAAAGCCGTAATTCTGTACCCTGAGAATTCCAATGAACGCGATCGAAAATTTGGTGGAGCAGACACAACCCTCTACCACTTTCTGATTCATCTCCTGGCAAGCTTGGATCCAGGTCAACTTGACAACTAGGAGGAGAAAATCCGGAACCTTCGTCTACAACTATCCACCAATATTCGTCATTAACTACTGAAAAATGAACCACTACCGTTTTATTTGGGTCTAAATTATTGCCGTGCTTTGCCGCGTTTACCAATGCTTCTTGAAGCCCCAACCGGATTTCCGGCTGCCATTTAGGAGGAATCTTTTTGACGAGTAAGTCGAGAATTGGGCACAGGTAAAGGGTAGAAGCGAAGCTAATTGTTCCCCAGTTTCGTTTAACTGCTGGTAATGATGATATAGCAATCACTCAAAAAAACCCCTAGCTTTTAGTTGGTGGACTTGACACCTAACACGACTTGCGATCGTGTATTTTTATCTCATCTTCCTCAAACCTGATTTAGCCGCTTAGGTGCTATCTAACTAGTTTTGCTCCGATCAACTTAATCAATCTTAACTTAATCTCATGGATTGGTTAATATTGAAGCTATTTTCCTGCTTCACCCAAGGTAGTCGGCTACTCCTTGTCCACAGGCGTAACTTCCGGTCAAGCCTACCGTACTTTTTCATTGTATCGAAACTATCTCTGAAACACCAGAGGAAAGGCAAAAATCATTCAGGGGAGTTGGGAATGGAACAGCCGATGCCCTGGTAAAGGAAAGCGACGGATTCAAGGTGGGGGGTTTGGGGAAAGAAGTCAGCAGCTTGGAGGTGGATTAAATCATAATTACCAGTTTGACAGAGAAGTTTGAGATCCCGTGCTAGGGTGGCTGGCTTGCAGCTAACATAGACAATCCGTTTCGGTAAAATGGAGAGGAGCGTGTCAATCACAGCGCGATCGCAACCTTGGCGAGGCGGGTCTAGCAGTACAATATCTGGTACGATCCCCAATTGCGGGAGCAAGTTTTCGACAGTGCCTTCTTGAAAGGTAACATTGGTAATCCCATTGATCTGAGCATTAATCTGCGCTTGTGCGACGGCTCCTGATTGAACTTCCAAACCAATTACCTGCCGCACTTGTTTGGCGAGGGGTAGGGTAAAAGTACCGATCCCGCAGTAAGCATCCACTAATAGCTCCTTCCCATTAAGTTTAAGTTCTCGCGCGATCGCCTTTAATAGTGCCTCGGCTACCTCTGTGTTGATTTGGAAAAAGGTGTCTGGCTTAAGCTGAAACTCAATACCTGCAAATTCCTCCCGCAGATATGGCTGACCAGCAATACAGCGAGTTTCGCTACCAAAAATAATATTAGTGCGATCGGGCTGGAGATTAATACAGACTCCCACAAGTTGAGGATACTCCCTCACCCACTCTTGTGCTTGAACTTCCAGATCGACTAAATTCCAATTAGTACTAACCAATGTCAGCAAAATTTCACCGCTTCGTCGTCCCACTCGCAGAGAGAGATGGCGAAGCTTGCCTTGGTGACGGCGTTCGTCGTATAATGACCACCCCCGTTTTTGAATATCTTGTTTAATTTGGGCTAACAGAGGATTCAATCGAGTATCTTGAACGGGACATTGGTTCAAATTCACAAGCTGATGAGAACCTTTTTGGTAATATCCTGCTTGAACTTGGCCTGTGGTGGAACGTTTGAGAGGATAAGTGGCCTTATTGCGATAAGCAAGGGCAGACTGAGAAACCAATATCGGTGCTATTGGTAATGAGGAAAAGCCGCCAATACGAGTTAAGGCTTGTACTACGAGATTTTGTTTCGCCAATTGCTGGTAATCGTAGTCAATATGCTGCCACTGACAGCCACCGCATTTATCCGCCACAATACATTGGGGACGAATGCGATGGGGAGATTTTTCCAATAGCTGATAGAGCTTACCAACAGCATAGTTGGGCTTAACCCGGACTAATCGTACCAAAACGCGATCGCCACTCACGGTATCTGAGACAAAAACTACTCGACTACCCAAACGTCCTACGCCTTCTCCTGTATCATTGAGATCGGTAATAGTCACTTCAACTATTTGACCTTGTTGCCACATTTCTGGAGTGGTTTCGGTGCTTGGGCAGTTATTTGCTTCGTTATCGGTCATGGAATTTTGCCAGGGAATAGGGAATATTGCTGTAGGTCGAGTCACTGCGATCGTCTGGAAGGCTTGCCATGATATCCTCGGGGATGTCAGAATTGGACATAAAACCGACCGACTGAGTAAAGTATGGGATCGAGGAGAACCAAGTGTAAGACTAGGATAGCAGACTGCCTTTGTGGCATTCAGATTTCCCCTAGTCACCCGATCGAGATATGAAAGCTGTAAAGTCTTAAGGATCCCCGTGTCTTTAAATTGAGGATTGTCAATTCTGTGGCCTCAAGTCGGTAAACTACAAATAATGAGTTATTTCAATAACATGAGTGTAGTTAGCCAAGTTATTCTCAAAGCAGACGACGAACTCCGCTATCCTAGTTCCGGAGAACTTCAAGGTATCAGCGAGTTTTTGCAAACGGGTGAACAACGGATGCAGATTGCTGCAACCCTCGCCGAAAATGAAAAAAAGATAGTCGCTGAAGCCAGCAAGCAGCTATGGCAGAAACGTCCTGATTTCATCTCTCCAGGCGGTAACGCTTATGGACAGAAGGAAAGAGCGCAATGCCTGCGGGATTACGGCTGGTACTTACGACTGGTTACTTATGGTATCCTAGCTGGGGATAAGGAGCCAATTGAACAAATCGGGTTAGTTGGGGTGAAGGAAATGTATAATTCCCTAGGCGTACCCGTAACGGGGATGGTTGAATCAATCCGTTGTTTAAAAAATGCCTCTTTGCAATTACTCACTCCAGAAGAGGCAACGGAAGCCTCTCCCTACTTTGATTACATCATCCAATCGATGTCTTAATTGTCGATGGTGGGGGGTGAATGGTTCAGGATAATCGCTGAGTAGTTGGTGGTTAGTAGTTGGTGGTTGTTCAGGCGATTGCTAATAACTGACCATTAACTACTCAGTATAAGAAGAAAACCGACAGTTTCTAGGGGAGAAACTGTCGGACTATGTGTGTTCCCTATTGATGACTCAGCTAGAGTGCAGTCATTAATTAATTATTATGGTCGGTTTACTTTCTGATGGTAGCGATCTAGATCAACCGATAATTGTGAATCCGATCATAAGTTCTTCGTCTTCATTCTAACAGATAAAAAACTTCTCAGAATATTTGTGAAGAAACTGCCCTGGGCATCCCTATTAATTCTAATGTTTACAGATAGTATCTTTGGCTGGCTAATTGCCAAATCTCAGCTACTAATGGACTCAGATAAGGCTGGGTTACTCTGGTTGCTTGGGGCAGGTTATATCATGTTAATTGTTTTGGCCTTAACTGCTCCATTAACGATGATTCAGTCTGTTTACGCTAATTGGCTAAAATCTGATACTAGAGCGTTGCTTTCTATAATTTTTAGTGCTTTATTGGCAGTAATTCTCATTCGCTGGATTCAGATTTTTATCCGTATTTTGGTATTGGTAGCAGCCGGAGCTTTAGCCAGGTTAGACTTGCAAGTAGCAGGTTGTAATTCATGGCAAGCTTTGAGAATTCTCACCGTTTTTTCTTTAACAGGTTATAGTTTAGGTATTTTAGCACATCAGATAGCGATCGCAATTTTTTGAGAGAGTGGCACAGCGGATGCTTAGTTAGCCAGTAGGGAGAGGCAAAAAATGTCCCCCTTGTCTCTCTTCTCCCCCTTGTATTCTTAATCACTTTCCGGTAGCTGAATTTTGACAGTGCCTTCAGGTGTAATAATGACTTTACCACCTAATGCTTCAATTCTCGCGATCGCAGTTTGGCGGGTACGATTGTCTAGGGCGTTGTTTAAAACCATTGACCAAGCACTAACTTGAGCCAGTTTACTTTTAGGGTTGTGGGAAAGAAATTGAGCGGTTTGGTGGGAAATAGCAGCAACTTGTTGACTTTCTGCGTCTGTATAGGTATTCGCCCACTCCGATGCTGTTTCAAAGGATTTTTTTGCTGCTTCGTGATTACCTAAAAATAATAATTCATCCACTCCTTTATAACGCCAAATGTAATAAGACTTAGATGGATTTTTAGGAGAAAGTAATTTGAGTCCTTTTTCCATAATAGCTACTGATTTTTCTGCCATTCCAGCGTATAAAGATGTGCTGCTGGAAAGGAAAAAATATCCCTTTAAAAATCTGGGATCCCTTTTTAAAATAACTTCAAAATAATCTGGACTAAGTTGATATCCTGTTTCGGCACGGGCTTGCTCATCACCAAAGTACTGTAAGAAATTTAAAAATACCCAATCTGCTAGAAGATTATCAAAACCAAATACGGGCATTTTTTGGAGAAGATTAAGGCGGACTTTTTCTGCTTCAATGTCTCTTTGTAAGTCGGCTGGTAACGCATTTTCTTCTATACCTTTGATTTGGTTAAGCTGAGGAATTTGTAACCAAGTTACTGTGGCAGCAGATAGGAGGGCGATGAATGTGGTAAATATCGTTTTTTTCATATTTCATAAGTTAAGGTGTAGGCTGTAGGGTGGGGACTAGTTTGTCAATTAAATTTTGGTTAGGCTTTCATTTGTGGCGGCAGATAGGTAATGGATTTGTAACGGATGTAACTGAGATCTTATACCAATAAGCTGCTACGCATTTAATTTGTATATCCTCACACCCCACACCCCTTTTGACAAATTTAATATCAAATTTAGATGCGCCACAACTTATTAGTCATCATCATGACTAGCAATTTTCATTTTTTGTCCATCAAAAGTATCCTTTAACATGCGACGGAGACACCGCTGAAGTTCTAGGTGTTTTCCTGGTTTGACTTTTGTGATAGTCCGAATTAATAGACTAGTTTTGCCAAACTCTTCTAGTCCATCCACCTGGGTGGCTTCGAGGATATCAGGGGACTCCCTCTTGAGCTTATTTCCTACTGTTTCAATGATATCGTATATCGTATCTAAGTCTACATCATAAGGTACGCTAATTTCCACCTTGGCATAGACGTATTCTTTAGAGTAGTTAACAATTGAACCAATATTACCATTACGGACAATCTGTAATTGACCATCTGGATGTCTGATTTGGGTGGTTCTCAATTCAATTGCCTCAACAGTTCCTTCTAGAGTATCTTCTTCTGGTAAACTGATTTGGATATAGTCACCTACTAAGTAATAGTTTTCAAATAGGATTAAGAATCCACAAACTATATCATTGATCAGGTTTTGTGCCCCGAAACCAACTGCGATACCGACGATCCCTGCACCTGCTAAGATGGCAGTAGGATCGATACCAAAAATTTTCAGTCCAGAGACAATGGCTGTGAAGTAAACGAAGTATTTAATGAAATTTCGGATTAATGGTTTGAGAGTTAGTCGTCTCTTTTTTTGGATTTCAGTTAAATGTCTATCCCCTAATAGTAGCTCTTCTATAATAAATTCGGCGATGGGTATGAGAAAGCTCCCGCACAATAAGATTACAACAATTTGAATGATTTTAGGAGTAGAATTAGTTACTAACTTTAATTTTAATTCTTCGCCAATTAATCCAACAATCGTAATATATATGATTCCATTTAAACATTTATTGAATAGAGGAAGTAGCGGATATAGTCGCTCGTAGAGATCTTGTCTCTCTTTAAGGATGGCATAGTTAAGGGAGATTTTAGTAAGAATATCGATAGCGATAGATATGAGTTTGATTAAGAGTAAACCGAAAGCAATTATTATATAAATTTTCAAGGCTATCGACAGATTATTATTAATTATTTTCGGGACATAAAAGAAGGATATAGATAGAACAAACGAACCCAGCCAAGCACTGTTAATGACAATATTACTAAAATCTTTAAATATAGTGTCTAGCCTTTCTTGATATTCCAAGAGGGGTCCCAATTGTTTGACGCGATCGCAAAATCGCCATATCCCTCCTCTTACTTGAGGAATACTTAATTTGACTAATATGAGGAGGGAAGTACTTTTGAGGATCGCTGTCCCTAAATCAATCCAGAATTTAGCAGGAATCCTCCGGATTAAATCGGATTGCACTTGGTATAAATCCTTGCCTTGATAAATCAAGATTCCATTTGCACTCATTGTCAGTAAACAAATTAATACGGTGGCTAAAACAACAAATTTTTTCAGTATTTTCTCTAATGATTTAATTCGTTTGCTTTGCTTTTTGAATACGGGGATTTTCTGAAGAGATTTTATACTAAGCTTGACCAATAAATTAATACTAAAGCTAGCTATTAAAATGATGGCTACTTCAAGACTTAGAATCAACAAATTATTGGTTAAATTCATAAAAATTAGGAATTGCCTAGCAGTTGACAGTTGAGAGTTGACAGTTATTTGGTGTAAATCAAACTGTCGATTTATGAATGTCTCAAGCCTCCATTCATGATGTTATTTATGTCCTTAACCGATATAGCAGTTTCTGTAAAGAGGAGATGAACATGACAAATTTTGCCGAAATTGAAATTACCCCCTAAAGTCCATAGCACGGAAGGAAACTAGCTCGCTCCCCTTACCAAGGGTTGGGCTGGCGAGGGGTTTTCAGGATTAAGACAAGAGGTGATTATTTTATTTAGATAATAATTTAAAAAGTTACCAATAGCCGATCTATAACTCTGAAAAAACTGAGTTGGATGTGGAGGAGGGGGGATTGGGGGCGATAAACGGCTACCATGGACAGTGGACAGTGGACAGTGGACAGTGGACAGTGGACAGAAGGCTAACTATCAACTATCAACTATCAGTTACCAGACCAGCCTTCTGTCCTCTGACTTGTGGCAGAGTTGGTTCAAGTTTGGCACAAAGTCAGAAAACTTAGATAAAACAACGGTAAGAATGGCGATCAAAACCATTAAAATGATCGGGACTCAAAAATTGTCACGCTACAATTATGCCCCGTCGCGAAGATCTCCACAAAATTCTCATCCTAGGCTCCGGTCCGATTATCATCGGACAAGCCTGTGAATTCGATTACTCCGGGACTCAAGCTTGTAAAGCCCTCCGTCAGGAAGGCTATGAGGTAGTCCTGGTAAACTCGAACCCAGCTACGATCATGACAGATCCGGAAACTGCCGATCGCACTTACATCGAACCACTGACTCCAGATATGGTAGAGAAGGTAATTGCGAAAGAAAAACCTGATGCTCTTTTGCCGACGATGGGCGGGCAAACTGCCCTTAACTTGGCTGTGGCTTTGGCGAAAAATGGCGTATTGGCAAAATATGGTGTCGAATTGATTGGTGCAAAACTCCCAGCGATTGAAATGGCTGAGGATCGTTTATTGTTTAAGGAAGCGATGGCAAGGATTGGCGTGGCAGTTTGTCCGTCAGGAATTGCTAACAATTTAGATGAGGCAAAGGCGATTGCTCAAGAAATTGGTTCTTATCCTTTGATTATTCGTCCTGCTTTTACGATGGGCGGTACTGGTGGCGGTATTGCTTATAACCAGGAAGAGTATGAGGAGATGGCACAGGGCGGTATTGATGCTTCTCCTGTGTCGCAAATTCTGGTAGAGCGATCGCTGTTAGGCTGGAAGGAGTATGAACTTGAGGTGATGCGGGATTTGGCGGATAATGTGGTAATTATCTGTTCGATTGAGAATCTCGATCCGATGGGGGTTCATACGGGTGATTCGATTACTGTTGCTCCGGCTCAAACTTTGACGGATAAGGAGTATCAACGTCTGCGGGATTACGCGATTAAGATTATTCGGGAAATTGGAGTGGAAACTGGTGGTTCTAATATCCAGTTTGCGATAAATCCGGTAACGGGGGAAGTGATTGTGATTGAAATGAATCCCCGCGTTTCTCGAAGTTCGGCACTGGCTTCTAAGGCTACTGGTTTCCCCATTGCTAAGTTTGCAGCGAAGTTGGCAGTAGGATATACGCTTGATGAAATTCCCAATGATATCACCAAGAAAACTCCGGCTTCTTTTGAACCGACTATCGATTATGTAGTTACCAAGATACCGAGATTTGCTTTTGAAAAGTTTCCTGGTTCAGAACCTATCCTCACTACCCAAATGAAATCCGTTGGGGAAGCGATGGCAATTGGGCGTACCTTCCAAGAATCTTTCCAAAAAGCTCTCCGTTCACTGGAAACCGGACGTTTTGGTTGGGGATGCGATAAAAATGAAAAACTGCCATCTTTAGAACAAGTTCGTTCCGGGTTGCGTACTCCCAACCCAGAACGGATTTTTACAGTCCGTCACGCCTTACAACTGGGAATGACGACAGAAGAAGTATACGAACTAACGGGTATCGATCCTTGGTTTTTGTATAAATTCGAGGAACTGCTGGAAACCGAAAAATTACTAAAGCGGACACCATTAACTAGCTTAACCAAAGAGCAGGTTTATGAAGTGAAGCGAATGGGATTTAGCGATCGCCAAATTGCCTTTGCTACCAAAACCACAGAAGATGAAGTCCGCGCTTATCGGAAAGAATTGGGTATCGTCCCCGTTTACAAAGTTGTCGATACTTGTGCCGCCGAATTTGAAGCCTTTACTCCCTATTACTATTCCACCTACGAGGAAGAAACTGAAGTTATCCCTTCCCATAAACGGAAAGTAATGATTTTAGGAGGCGGCCCCAATCGCATCGGACAAGGGATTGAGTTTGACTATTGTTGCTGTCATGCAGCTTATGCTCTGTCCAAACAAGGGTTTGAAACCATAATGGTCAACTCAAACCCCGAAACAGTATCCACAGATTACGATACCAGCGACAGACTCTATTTTGAACCTCTTACAAAAGAAGATGTTCTCAATATTATTGAGACAGAAAACCCCGAAGGAATTATTATCCAATTTGGCGGACAAACTCCCTTAAAACTGGCTGTACCTTTGCAAGAGTTTTTGAATTCGTCACGAGTCACCGATCATTCGTCATTAGCAGAAGATCGAGGACAAATGACCAATGACCAAGGACTAATAACAAAAATTTGGGGAACTTCTCCCGAATCCATTGATACAGCAGAAAACCGCGAAAAATTCGAGAAAATATTGCGGGAACTCGATATCAAACAACCTCCCAACGGGATTGCCTGGAGTTACCGAGAAGCAGTAGAAGTCGCCAAACGGATTAATTATCCAGTGGTAGTACGTCCCTCCTACGTTTTAGGAGGAAGGGCAATGGAAATCGTCTATTCCGATGCCGAATTAGAACGGTACATGAAATTTGCCGTTCAGGTAGAACCAGATCATCCCATTTTAATCGATAAATTCCTGGAAAACGCCGTCGAAGTAGACGTAGATGCGATCGCAGATAGCACCGGAAAAGTTGTTATCGGTGGCATCATGGAACATATAGAACAAGCCGGAATTCACTCCGGCGACTCCGCATGTTCCTTACCATATACTTCTCTAACTCCCACAGCCCTAGAAACCATTCGGACTTGGACGCATCAATTAGCAACAGCCCTAAAAGTTGTCGGCTTAATGAATATTCAGTTTGCCGTCCAAGGCGAAACAGTTTACATTTTAGAAGCAAACCCACGGGCATCTCGGACTGTTCCTTATGTCTCCAAAGCCACAGGCGTACCTCTGGCAAAATTTGCCTCTCGGATTATGTCCGGCGAGACATTAGAATCCCTCGGTTTAACCGAAGAACCTACCATCAAACATGTGGCTGTTAAAGAAGCCGTATTACCCTTTGAAAAATTCCCCGGTACAGACGTAATTTTAGGCCCAGAAATGCGTTCAACTGGAGAAGTAATGGGGATTGATACCGACTTTGGCAAAGCATTTTCTAAAGCCGAATTAGCCGCCGGACAACGTTTACCACTATCCGGTACAGTCTTTGTCTCCACTAACAATCGCGATAAATTAGCCGTGATTCCTGTAGTCAAAGACTTAATGTCATTAGGTTTTTCCGTAGTTGCCACCGAAGGTACTCGCAAAACACTCAAAGAACATGGACTTGATGTAGAATTAGTTCTCAAACTCCATGAAGGTCGTCCTCATGTTTTGGACTGGATTAAAAACCAGAAAGTCCAGCTCATTATCAACACGCCATCCGGAGAAGATGCCCAAGCCGATGGTCGTTTAATTCGCCGTACTGCATTGGGTTATAAAATTCCCATTATTACCACTATTGCAGGTGGTAAAGCAACAGCAGCAGCTATTCGTTGCTTGCAGTCTCAACCTTTGGATGTGAAGGCTTTGCAAGATTATCTGTAGAATTTTTATTGGTTATTGGTTATTATATAGCACTACCAACACACGTTAGGACGTTGTTTCAACTTGAATCCTGAATTAAGAATAACGTAGCTTGAGAATATGTCCTAACCTTAATG
>DOIX01000264.1:12083-24659 GCA_003511885.1 Cyanobacteria bacterium UBA11153 | reverse complement strand
TGTTTTCCCACTTTGGATCTATTCAACCCCACATTCCGCACTTCGGTTTGTAGCATGTCAAGTAATACGTCAATCTTGACTAAAAATCCTGACGGGGTGACAACAAGCTGTCAATCCCGCACGCAGTAAGGGATTAACAGCTTATTGACCTAAAAAAAAAAGGTCTGCTATTCTCAAGAAGACCTCAGTAGTTGAAAAAAATGAATTTCTTACCTAGATTATACATCTCACACCTGAAAACTCAACTGAAAAGAGCAGAATTTTTAATTTTTTTCATGTTGGTGACAATTTTACAAGTCAAAGAAAAAAAGAGAATTCCACGCCGTCATAGCGACTTTGATATTGGGATACAGGGTTATGCTTGGCTGGAATCTTTACAATTTTTTCAAGAATATACTCTTCAATTAAGTCACTGAGTTCACATAAAAGACGATATTACCAGCGAGGTCGAAGAGCTGAAAAACTTATACAGTCTACTTTATCGCCATCGTTGTCACCCCGTCAGGGCAAATCAAGAACTAGAACCAAAATATAAAGATCATCCTTTAACAGGTGACTGGAATGGATATAGAGATTGCCATATAGAACCTGACTGGCTTTTAATTTATAAAATCTCAGAAACTAATCTTTTTCTAGTTCGTTCAGGTTCACATTCAAATTTATTTTAATTTTGCATAATTTAGTCTCCCTGATTAGGTTCTTCGCTCAATTTATCGAGGTAGGTAATGATGGCTTTTACAATCAGACTTTTTTCATAAAAAGTTTTAGCAACTTCTATGACGGTTGCTTTTGTAGCTTGGAGATGGCGTTGAGGGTTCAGTAGTTGGCGCTTGAGGAGACTCATTTGGTGGCGGAGGGTTTGCCAGCGGGTTGGGTTATCAGTCTGAATTGCCTCGATTTCAGTGCTAAGAATCTTGTCTGCATCGACTTCAGTTTGAACGTTAGGGTATTTGGTTTCCACTTCTGCAATAAATTGGTGGAGATCAGCAGTTTCTTGTCTGAATGCTTCATCAGTACTGAAATAGTTGTTTTGCGTGCCGATGATGGTTGTGGGCTGGCTACCATGGTTTGATGCCAGATTCACGGGTCCATTGAAAGTTCCGCCAGAGATGGCAATGGTGGGTTGATCTGCCATTTGTTTTGTCCTTTGATTAATTTCATCTATTCTATTCAAAAACTCGGATGGTGGGGGTTGTTTAATAGTGACAAGCTTAAGAATCTCTTCTGGTTGAGGTGGGTTCCAGGTTTTGCGACGCATATTTTTCTGAGCTTCTAGTAAGGTTTTCTTAAGCCAAGTTATGGTGGGTAACTCTTGGATTACACGTTGAATTTCAGCGCAGGAATGAAGAGTGCATCTTTCCTTCAGTTGCACCAGAATACTATCTCTGAAGTTACCGATATTTTCTCTAGTAGTTACAAAATGGGCAAGCGCCTCATTACTGTAGTCAGGATCTTCCGAAAAGGGATATTGGTGAATGAGCCAGATATATAAGTCAGCTAATTGCTGTTCAGTTAAATTTAACGAAATACCGTAAACGTGGCGATCGGAAACTAACTCAAATACTGATCGTCCAAATGATGAGTCTTTTTGAATGATTGACCAAATGATTGACCAACTAGCTTGGTCTGAATTTTCAACCAGAATTTTAGCTGCAGTAACAACTCGTTCGCGCTTATCTTCGGCTGATGGTAATGGAAAATTAATCAACGATTTAGCAAATTCTCTAGCTTCATTTGATTCATGCTTCAAAAGGTACTCAAGTAGCTGCCCCATGCACTTGGGATTGAGGAACTTATCTTTTGTTTTCTCTAGAATGGCAACCTTAAAATGCTCGTCCCAACACTTTTCTAATTTGTCAATAATAAATATACAATTATGTTCGCGATTTTCCTGGTCAATTAAATCGAGCAAGGTGCTGATAACTCTATCGGGAGCATTAAGATAAGAGTGCCTGATTATCTCTAAATAGGCTTCACTATGTTGATTATTGCAAGGAAAAGCAATAATAATAGGTGCCCATTTTTTCCATATCTCAGACGAGAGGTTATTCAGGACATCGGGTTCCTTTTGCAGAAGTAATAATAAGGCTCTACAGCCTGACAAATCCGATCGATTATATGTGTTTGTACCTATCCAGGTATAATTTATTTCTTCTTGTTGCAGAATGTATTGCCTTGCACCATTGATAATTCTATTTTGAGTTACATTATTTGCCCCTTGCCAACCAGGAAGTTTAGTTAAATCTAATTCAAATTCGTTATTGTAGTATTGACTATCCGGTTGGAGAGTCATCTCCCTATTGAGTTGCCACCATGCGGATAGAGAACCAGACTCCAGTTGATCTAGTAGATCGAGGATTCTCTCGCAAGGTAGTGGATCTAGAATAGGATTATGCCTGCGGTTTTGCCTTTCTTGCATTTCCAGGTAATAGCGTTTCATATTGTCAGCCGTAGCTGAATTCAATTCAACTGCCTCAAAATAGGATGCAAACTCTTCCCGCAAGATATTATTAGTCTCAGTAGCTGTAATGATGGCATTTATTTCTTCTGCATCTTGGCGATTAAAACTCCACTGAATTAGTCTTGCCCAGACTCGTTGTACTTCTGGAGGATCGGTATCTATAAATTTCTCAAGGAGCCAGAAAATATCTCCTTTCTTTAAAATATTTTCTGTAAGATAAGTCAGGAATAAATATGAATCTTCTCCTGATGCTACAATCCTAAAAACTGCTTGTTCAATGAGCTTATGACGCTTATCACACTCATTATCTAGTGACGCTTCAAACTTTTTTTTAATATCTGTATTATCAGTGATAATAGTCTTGTCTTCTCTCCACTGCACCAAAGCGATATTCGTAAAGCTTTCTGCTACATTAGGCAAATCAAAATGTTTCCATGCTTCGAGTAAAATTCCATCTGCAAGCTCTACAAATGGATGTCCGAAGCATCGAACACCCTGCTTTTCAATCCAATTAAGAGCAACTATTAAGTCTTCCGGTCTAAGTTTTGGGACAAGATTGGAGTTGAGAAACATCTGGTATGAGCCAAAAAAGTTTCTATTTTTGGGTGAGGTAAGAACTTTAAATAATTCTTCTGCCGTCAAATGATCTGACCAGACAGCTTGCATAGCATAGCCTTTAAGTCTGTCATCTTCATCTTCTGGAAGTTGACTAATAGCAATGGGTTTTAGCTTCAGTCTGGTACTCTCATTACCTATTGAGCAAAGTGCTTTTGTAGCGCTAACTCTGAGGTGGATTGATTGAGAAGAATCGAGTGCTAAATCTAATAAGTCTTCCTGAAGCTCACTTATTTCACAAACTTCAGTAATATTAATTGCTATATCTCGTGCATCGATTTGTTTACTGGGATCTCGAATGTATGGACGCAATTGAATCGCTAAACCAGGATGTTTCAGCTTTCCATAATTTTGATAGTGGTTTGCGCCATAGTCGTATAGTTTTTCCTGTTCATGCTGAATCAACAGATTATTGAGAATCGTTTCTCGCAGACTTGAATCTGTAGGGATATCACTATGTAGGAGCACATCTGGATCGGTTTTAATAATTTCCTGAAGTACATCAGGACTGATGCTAGCTAGCCATGCAGCAGTTTCATGAAGCTGAGGAATCAGCTTGTGTTCAGGATCTTCAAATGAAAAGATTAGTTTTTTTACCTGATTTAGAAGTACTTGATTTTTCCACAAATACCATGCTGCTAAAAATTCAGCATAAGTTTGATGTGCCCACCCCATCCGGTTAGATCCACGCGATGAAAACAATCCAGTATCCAAAACCTCTCTAATAGCCGTATCCGTAACTTCAATAATTCTTTGATTAATATTTTCACTTCCCAAACAGAGTTTTCTGATCGGGACATCTTCGTCAGGAACATCTCCTAAATCTGGCTCAGTCCAAATTGCAAATCGGTTAGCAAAAACTGTGACAGCAGCGATACGAGCTGCAATGACTAAACGTTGATCTTCCTCAAGATTACCAACTCTTCTTGATGCGCGACGACTTTGATTCTGCTCCTCACAAAGAGATCTACATCCGTCAAGGTATAGATCTGCTAATCGCTGATTAGAAGAAAAATGTCCATTATTCCGCTTAAAAATATTTATCAAAAACTTCAGCGTGATTGGCTTGATTGCGAATGGTACAACACCTTTCCCATCGACCTCTTTCAAAAAAGCATCAGGATCTAAGCCATGAACAGTAACCGCTGCTTTTACATCAATTTGACGGAGTGGTGCTAGCTCATAGATCTTTAAATTATCGTTCCAAAGCTGCTTTAATCCTTCTTCCAAAATCTTGGGAAAAACAGCAGTCCGACAAGCAATACGAAGATAAAGATAATTGATCCGATCGCGGTATTCTTCTTTACTAAATTCTTCCACTAATAATGATGCGAGTGTTTCAATTCGCAATAGACATTCGTCTAAACTGTCTAAAAATATGTAGAGTTTTTGTGTGCTATTAATCAAATCTGTAAAGGATCTAGACTCGAACAGATTACGAATTAGCCTGTCTTCGCTACTGTATGAATGAAGATCTAGGTTGAGTATTTTATGAAATCCATCAGTAACTCTTTCTGTGTAGAGTTTCAGATCTTTCATTCCCTGAGACTTACCGATACCTGGTTCACCCAGCAAGACTAGACAGGGAATATGAGCGATGGCATCCAAGCTAACAAGGTCAGGATTAAAGTGCTGTCCCCATTCTGAGTCGGGATCGACCAGATATCCGCGATCGCCAAGATTAATATTACCCGATCTAGGACACCAAAACCTTTTCCAATCGTAAACCTGCTCGGACATACCTAATGACTTTGAGGTGCAAAACTATTATTTCATTATAAACTTAGCTCAAGTTTAATCCCCCCACCCAAGCCAAAACCCAGGCGGGGAAAAAACAATCAAATCACCTCAACCTTACCCAACCAACTCAGTCGCCCGCTTCGCTAAAGCTTCCGCAGTCAACCCATTAAATCCCATCAATTCACCCGCAGTAGCTGTAGTTTCCCCCCGCTTCCAAGCAAAGGTATCTCGTTTACAATTACTCCGTAACATAATGGGTTCTAACATTCCACTAGTACCGCCAGTTACTCCAATCAAAGCATCACCACCAAACATCTTCTCAAACCCTTCATCATCTAAGAAATGGCTATCTTTTTCGGAACAAGTTGCCCACGCTACATCATCTGGACGATATAAGCGACGGGGACTAATTACGGAAACAATGCGCACGCCAATTCCTTCATTTTCGAGATGAAGTGCGGCATCAAATACGGGAATTAATGTCATGTCGCCAATTACGGCAAAAACTACTTTCTTTTTCCCTTCACTTTCATGGAGAATTATCCCGCCATCTTTTAATCCTTGGCGAGTTTGCTCAAATGTGGTTAACACTGGTAAGGGAGATTTACTAGCAGTAATGGTAATTCCCTTATTCTTAGTAGTCAGCGCCCAATCATAACAGACTTGGATACTATTCGCATCGCAAGGAAATAGAGGAAAAACATTACCATTCCGCATCATCGCGGCGAAGTAATTTTCAATTTCTGGACGTTGGTGCGTCCAACCATTTCGCCCTTGTTCTAATGCTCCTGCTGTGAATAATGTAATGGTAGATGGAGTAGGGCGGCGCAATTCTGACATCGCTTGGGTTACTGTTTGCCATATTGGTAACCCATTAATAGCAAAGGATTCGTAGGAACACCATAATGTCCTTGCCCCAAATAAGGCTAATGCTGCGGCTAATCCGGCACAAGCGTCTTCACTTAAGGGTTCGTAAACTTGACCTTTTGGTCCTTGGAAATAGGTATCATCAACGGTAGGGTGAATGATTTTCAGGGCGACGTTAATGTTATTAATTCCCGATGCGGCATTACCATCAGCATTGGTAACAATAAAGTTAGGATCGTTTTTGCCAACATGACCAACTAATGTCCCCATGGCGGTAGTGGCGACTTGTTTATCTCCTTTAATCGAGAATTCTGTTAAGGGTAATTGTCCTAAATCGGATAAGGATAATTCTTTTTCGGTTACCACATGTTTTGAAGCCGGACCTCCTGCAGCCCGTTCAAAGTTTGTCCGGACTATTTGCCAAGCTTCTGGACTTAAAGCACGGGTTTTTAATGCGCCAACTATATCCTCATTTTCTAAGGTATGGTGAGCGTAAAGGTTGTGAGATTTTGCGCCTCGGTCATGTACACCTGCACCTTTGAGTTGTTTGATAATTAATACGGTTAATTTCCCACTTAAGGCAGATTTGGCGGCTTTGTCTGTTGCTTCTAATACGGCTTGGGTAAATGCTAATCGCTGGGTAAAGGAAAACTCTGTGCTATCAACATAGTCACCAGGTTGATTGGCATCATCATAGTCTTTGGCGTTCACTAAAATAACTTCTTGGAAGCCATTTCCTTGCCAATAAGCGATCATTTCTTCATTGGGTTTGGTGGAAACCATGCTATGGTGTTCCTGAGAGTAACCATTCCAAACTAAGATCGGCAAAAAGTTAGTAACTTCCGGATAAGCGGTGTGGAAATGTGCCATACTACTCATAATATATGGCTCTCCTAATCCACCGTCACCGATGGTTACTGGAAATAGCACATCCCGGTGCAATAATGCTCCCGCCATGGCAAAATGTTGTCCTTGTCCTAATGGTCCAGCGGGGTTTAATAATCCGGGAATTTGACCAGAAAGATGTCCTAAAAGTCCGTGCATTTCGCGGAATCTTTCCCGCATTTGTTCGACAGTGGTAATCCCCATGTCTTCGAGGGAGCGATCGAGGAACATGTTACTGTAGAAACCGGGAGCGTGGTGTCCAACTTCAGTAATGATATTCTTGTAACCGAGCATCACTAATGCTGCGATACCTTCGGCAACGCTAGCAAACCCGCCGGGATGTCCCGATGCTTTGGAGGCGGTGACTTGGAGAATTAGGTAGCGTAATGCGTCGGCGGCGAGGAGGGTTTGGTAGATGGCGGTTGGGTTTGAGGGGGATGCGATCGCAATTTTCCCTTCAGTAATGGCTGGTTCCATACCATATTTGGTGAAATCTGGCAAGGCTTCCCCGAAATATTGAATCCCTTCGCAAAATGCTGGGATGGTTGACGCGGGTTTGGGAGTGGTTGCGGTCATTGGGAGTTCCTTGTCTTGATGTCGTTTGATCGATTTAATAAAAATTTTACAACTTTTGCAACATTTTTGTTGTTAAAGTAGATTTTTTTAGCGTTATGTAGCGATGGTATTGGTGGTAGTATGGTATTTGTGGTAATTGGCGTTATCTTTTTTTTAACGCAAAGGGCGCAAAGAAGGGCGCAAAGTACGCAAAGGTTTTTCGTTAGGTTATTGGTTTTGGTGTAATATTTTTTTTAACACAGAGACAACGGAGGTTTCGCAGAGGTACACAGAGGTTTTTTGTGGGTTTGTGCTTGAGTAAGGGGAGAGGGCACATTTAAGGTTTAGCTATTAGCCATTAGTTGTAGTTTGCTGTATCATCCCAACTAGGATGCCTAAAATCTGTTATATGAGGGGTAGTGGATAGTCGGTTAAATCGATTAGACATCTCCAGAAATTAGGTTTTTTCCTAGGCGGGATAAGGGTTTGAGATTGTTTTTTGGAGATGTCTATTGATTATCTTAATTTATTGGACGATCGCATTTCTGATACCTGAGTTGGGTAAAGCCATTACCAAATAGGAGCAAGATGAGCTATCCCTTAACTGGGATAATTGAACTATCCCAAGCTTACCCAAATCAAAATATGCTATCCTCAAGTTCAAACTATAGCAGTCCCAGATTGGGAATTCGATCGTGACGAGAGCAATTGCAGGCGTGGAGTATCATCTCTTTTTTATTGTTTCTGGTCAAATATCGATTCCCAAAACTGAAACCCTGGTTTTTGTTTGAGATAAAATATGTATTTAAACCTCCACTCAAATAAAACGATTTTTTAACTATAACTTTTTATTCTAAATATCCCAGCAAATATTCGTTTGATTGCTGTCTCTAATTTCATCATTGCTTCTCTCATCGGATCTGGCTTTCTTCCCAATGCCTTATCATAGCAAGAGTATGCTTGTTTGTATTTTCCTATATGGTGGAAGGCAACCCCCAAAAATAGCCACGCATCTTTGGCATTGGGTTCCAGTTTAACCGCTTGTTCAAATGAAGTGCTTGCTTCCTGATATCTATCCAAATGAGTTAGCATCCCCCCCCGCCATATCCACGCTTTGTAATTGCCTGAGTCAATCCCAATGGAGTAGTCGAAACAATTCATCGCTTCCTGGTAGCGGTTGAGGGTGGCTAATTCTACCCCCTTATTAAACCAAAATTCATGGTCTAATTCTGGTAAGTTTCTACTGTTAGAGGGTGTATTGCCATTATCCCCCTCCATATATGAGTTAATTCTGTGCCCTGATACTGCTTTAGCGCTAACTGTCCCCAGATTCCGATTTTCATCCGTGACGGTTGATGGTGTTTTCTCTACTGTTTCGTTCATTTAGTCTCTAAGCCATTCTTAACTTTTAACAATAAGTCGGCTCACACCAATAGACTGTGACGTTAGTCATGCTCCTCGGTATTTAAACGGGAATATGAGGTGATGTTGTATCTTTTCTTCAGTGATCCAGATCACATGATTCCTCTGTTCTCAATCCTGTAAGCTCTACAAGCCTCCGTTTCCTCTCCATCAGGATTGTTTCCCCATGCCGAGATCGCAGGATTTAAGGTTTTCTTAAAATCATGATGAAGTTATGATACAAATATGTAAAGTAAAGTTAAGCAGCAAGTTTTCAGTTTTGAGCTTTCAACTCAAACTATCCCCACACTCCCCATCCTGGGATACCCCTCCATCTACCTGGAAATTCAAATGAAATCTGAGTCATTTCCCCTATCCCCGAAAATATTAAAAATTTCCCAGTTACCGATCATTTTGGCAGACAGTCTCACTGTCTTCTGGGGAGAGTGGCTAAAATTGCGCGTCAGGATTGTCCAAGTTGCGGCGACTGGACTAGTCTCGCCTCTTATATATATAGTGGGGTTTGGTTTGGGATTGGGCAGTACCCTGGATGCTGCGATGAAACCTGCGGCTGGTGACAACTATTTACAGTTTATTTTACCTGGGATGATTGCCCTGTCTTCGATGACGATTAGTTTTGGCGGTACTACCTTTTCTTTGTGTGGGGAAAGACTTTACTCTAAGACGTTTGAGGAAACCCTACTAGCACCTGTCCATCCTATGGCATTGTATTTGGGTAAAATCCTGGCAGGGATTTTGCGAGGCATCATGACTGCGGCTTCGGTAATCTTGGTGGCGATTGTATTTACTGGTAAAGTCTGGAGTTTCCTCAATCCGTTATTTTTTCTGTTACTACTTCTTAATTGTGCTGTTTTTGCTGGTTTAGGCGCAATCGTGGGCTTGAATGTTAAGTCTTTGGAAGGGGTGGGGTTGTATAACAACTTCGTTATCGTACCCATGTCATTTTTAGGGGCGACGTTTTTTGACCCTACCAGTCTACCAGCAGTTCTCAAAGCGATTGTTTATCTCTTGCCCTTAAGTTATACCAGTACTGGACTCCGTGCTGCTGCCTACTTACCAATATCTCAGTTTCCCTGGTATTCTATCCCAGTTCTGTTAGTTTTTGCGATCGCTCTAGCTGTACTGGGTGCTTACCAATTCGCTCATCAGCAAGATTAGGGACTAGTTGATAGTTGATAGTTGATAGTTGACAATTGACAATTGACAGTTGATCGTTGATAGGGGCTAGGGAAAGACAAAAAAAATTTCTCCCTTGTCTCCCTTGTCCCCCTTGTCTCCCTTTGTCCCCCTTGTCTCCCTTTGTCCCCTTTGTCTCCCTTGTCCTCCTTATCCCCTTTATCCCCACATAGGCATCCGCTGTTCCATTCCCCGAAATTCTTAGAAAATGTAACGGAATGCAAAGTATAATGAATTTTAGAGTAAATCGATAATCCCATAAATTCTAGAGTAGTACCATCAAATGCGAGTTGCGATCGCTGGAGCGGGTTTAGCAGGGCTTTCCTGCGCCAAATACCTAACTGACGCGGGTTATACCCCAATTGTCCTCGAACGTCGAAACGTTTTAGGAGGGAAAGTTGCGGCTTGGCAAGATGAAGACGGGGACTGGTACGAAACTGGTTTGCACATCTTCTTCGGTGCTTATCCGAATATGCTGCAATTATTTAAAGAACTGGACATCGAAGATCGGTTGCAGTGGAAGGATCATACCATGATCTTCAATCAGCCGGAGAAACCTGGTACTTACTCCCGGTTCGATTTTCCGGATTTGCCTGCTCCAGTTAACGGGATTGTGGCAATTCTCCGTAATAACGATATGTTAACCTGGCCAGAGAAGATTCGCTTTGGTCTAGGTTTGATTCCGGCGATGATTCAGGGACAGAAGTACGTGGAGGAGATGGATAAGTACTCCTTCTCTGAATGGCTGAAGCTGCAAAATGTCCCCCCACGAGTCGAAAAGCAAGTGTTTATTGCTATGTCGAAGGCGTTGAACTTTATTAACCCTGATGAACTTTCGGCAACAGTGGTACTAACGGCATTGAATCGCTTCCTTCAGGAAAAAAATGGTTCTAAAATGGCATTCCTGGATGGTTCTCCCACAGAGCGACTCTGCCAACCCCTGGTAGACTATATTACGGAACGGGGTGGAGAAGTACGGTTGAATGCCCCCGTTCAAGAATTTTTACTCAATTCAGATGGTACGGTGAGAGGATTCCAGCTTCAAGGAGTTAATGGTGGAGAAAAAGAAGTATTGACAGCGGATGCTTACGTGTCAGCCATGCCTGTCGATCCTTTAAAATTAATCTTGCCGGAAGCTTGGGAGAAGATGGATTACTTCAAACAGCTTAACGGGCTCGAGGGAGTTCCAGTAATTAACCTCCATCTGTGGTTTGACAGGAAGCTCACAGATATCGACCATCTTTTATTTTCGCGATCGCCCCTCCTCAGTGTCTATGCTGATATGAGCAATACCTGTCGGGAATACGCCAACCCCAATAAATCAATGTTGGAATTAGTCTTAGCACCCGCCAAAGATTGGATTGGTAAATCCGATGGAGATATTGTCGCAGCAACCATGACAGAGTTAGAAAAACTCTTTCCCAATCATTTTGGTTCAGATAACCCCGCAAAACTGATAAAATATCACGTTGTCAAGACTCCACGTTCTGTTTATAAAGCCACCCCAGGACGACAACAGTACCGTCCCTCCCAAGAAACGCCCATCGCCAATTTTTATCTAACTGGCGATTACACCATGCAACGTTATCTGGCGAGTATGGAAGGTGCCGTACTTTCTGGTAAGCTGACAGCGCAGGCGATTGCAAGGAGTCAGGCTCGAGGCGTTAGTCGCCAGGAATCGGAAACTCAATTAGTTTCTACTCCAACCCCCTAGTCCCTAGCCTCTAGTCCCTAGCCCCTAGTCCCTAGCCCCCAGCCCCTAGTCCCTAGCTTCCCACCTGCAACGAATGCTTCAACTGCCTAAACCTCCAGTCATGAGAAAGTTGGCCTCCCAATCTGACGCTTACGAAATCTGTCGTCAGATTACGGCAAAATACGCCAAGACGTTTTATCTGGCAACATGGTTAATGCCAGAAGAAAAACGTCGCGCTATCTGGGCAATATATGTTTGGTGTCGGCGCACTGACGAATTAGTAGATGGTCCTCAAGCCCGTTTAACCACCACAGAAACCCTAGATAGGTGGGAAAAACAACTGGAATCTGTCTTCGCTGGGGAACCGGTAGACGATACTGATGTAGCTTTAGTCGATACGCTGCAACGATTTCCTATGGATATTGCGCCATTTCGGGATATGATTGCAGGTCAGCGGATGGATTTGCACCGCAGTCGCTATGAAACTTTTGAAGAGTTAAAGCTCTATTGTTATAGAGTAGCTGGAACTGTAGGATTAATGACTAGTCCTGTTCTGGGTTTAGACACTTCTAAGGGAAAAACGCCCTGGAATGCTCCTAATTCTAACAATCCCATCGAAGAAGCGATCGCACTCGGTATCGCCAAGCAGTTGACAAATATCCTCCGAGATGTTGGAGAAGATGCCCAGCGAGGTAGAATTTACCTGCCATTGGAAGATCTGGCTATGTTTAACTATACTGAGGCAGATTTATTTAATGGAGTTGTTGATGATAGGTGGAAAGCACTGATGCGCTTTCAAATTCAACGCGCCCATAAATTTTACAGTCAAGCGGAAAAGGCGATTGGATTGCTATGTCGCGATTCTCGTTGGCCAGTTTGGGCGGCGACAATGCTTTACCAAGGTATTCTAGATGTGATTGAACGGAATCAGTATGATGTTTTCCGTCAAAGAGCTTATGTTTCCACATCTCGGAAGTTACTCCATTTACCTGTGGCGTGGCTGAGGGCGCAAGCACTTTAAATGGCTCATCAGAGAGCAGAGAGCTTCCTTTTGCTGTGAAACTCCATATCCGCTTTTTAAACCTCCGTTTCCTGAGACTCCGGATGGTGCGTTACCTTTCGGATAACGCACCTTACTGGCTACTAAGCTGCTGCGCATTTA
>DOIX01000264.1:0-11824 GCA_003511885.1 Cyanobacteria bacterium UBA11153 | reverse complement strand
AAGTCATCAAACCTTCTCCCCAGTTCCCCAGCGCCCCCTCATTCAAAATAGATAAATTAAATGCGTAATGGCTTACTGGCTACTTTTGCGGCTCAATAGCTTTTTCAATCAAGGGGGTAACTAGTGCAGCGCGGCAGAAGTTTCTCACCAGTTTCGTTTCATTAATACTGGTTTTTTCTCCCCTGCCCCCTGCTCCCCTACTCACAACAGATGGGTTATTTCTGCCCACCTGCACTAGCCCGGATTTGGATATGATGTAGCCATCGGGTGACACTAAGCTGTCAGGTTACATATCCAACAATCCATATTGTTTCTGAAGCTTAAGTAACTTAATTCTCGCTTCCCCCGCATTATCAGCTAAATCAGCAAATTCTAAAAACCTCTTTAACTCCTTTCTGAGCAAATTCCTTTCCACTTCCAATGTCTCTCTCCCTAAATCTGGCGGCAAAACTATCGCATCAAATAATGTCGCCCTTTCTTTTCCTGGATGGGGACGTAAAATTCTTCCGCGTCTTTGAATAAATTGGCGGGGATTGGCACTACTGGCTAAAATAACGGCGGTTTTAATGGCGGGAATATCGACTCCTTCATCTAAACAGCGAATTGCTACTAATCCCTGTAATTCTCCGATTTCAAATTGTCGCCGCAATTCTTCTCTTTCGGCTATGGGTGTTTCGGCGGTATAGGTATTGACGCGATATCCTAATTCGGTTCCTAATAATCTGGTTACGGCTGCTAATTGACGGCTATTTTCTTGGCTTAATTCTCCTTCAACTGAACCATCTCCGCAATAAAATAGGGTATGGGAAGTATCTAAACGATTTACCATTAATTCTCGCAAGGCATTTAATTTATTGGCGGCTGCGCCAATTAATCTGGCACGCTGCATTAATAGGGATGTAATGGTGTCATTGTCTTGAATATTATTAATATTATCTTCTGTCCTCAGTGCCCAGCCAATCCGTTTGGTTAATTTGGCATAAAAGGCTGTCTCTGCTTCGGTTAATTCTACTAATATGGGATAGTAGAGGTAATGGACTAGTGCGCCTTGGCGAATGGCATCGGCTAGGGTTAATTCTGGTTGTAAAACTGAACCGAAATAATTTAATAAATTATCGGTTCCTCCTTCGTCGAAGTATCTTTCTGGAGTGGCGGAAAGCCCTAGTCGCAAACCAATATTGCGAGGTAAGCTTTCTTCTGTACGTCGGGAACCTAGGTTATGGACTTCATCTCCGATAATCAGGGTTTTATCGGGAAAGTATTTTAATTGTGACTGAAAGCCTTCGGTAATTAAGGTAGCGTTGGTGGTAATAATAGTGAGAAAATTTTGATTGCCAGCGTGGATATTATAGAGTTGGGTGGAAAGTTGACTGTGCCAACTTTTTACTGTTTCAAAGGCTAAAATTGGGGCTAAATTAAAAGTCTGACATTCTCGCGCCCATTGGGTGACTAAGTGACGGTAGGGGCAGATAATTAGTAAGACTTGCAGGCCAATTTTTTGATATAATTCAGTTGCGATCGCAATTCCTGTAATTGTCTTGCCGCTCCCTGTCGCCATCTTCAATGTGCCTCGCCCTTTGTTGGCAAACCAATTCGCTACCGCTTCCTTCTGATATCCTCGCAGTTGGAGTGATGGCGGTATCTGAGGATATCCGGATTCTTGATTTGTTTCAGATGAATTGGGTGAGTATCTATTCTTTGTTTCTGTTACGGTTGAGATAGTTATTTCGTTTACTTTTTCCACGGATGTATCACTATATTTATTCGATCGTTTTAACTATAAAGGCTGAAGTATGAAGTTTCAATTAAATTTCAGTTAAATTTCGGTAAAAAATTATTCTGCCAGAGAAAATTATCCCAATTTTCTAAATTCCTGCTACAGATACTCTGATTGCTCCCCCGTTATTAAGCAGGGTTGGGGGGGGTCAATATGTAGCGCCATTTGAGAAAATTGATATAAGGATCGACAATTGTATCTAATTTATCTTAATTTCCCTACTCCCTTAACAATAAAAGGTATTTTTACATATTGAAAAAAAAATGACATCACCTGTAATATAAGATGGGCTACCCAAATAGCTAGGATCGATCCTGCTATTTTTTTTAGCCTTCTGTATAACCCCTCAACTTCTCATTATGTTTTCCCCATTCCGTCAGGAATTTTGGGGTTGGCTGTCATGAGAAAAATTGTGTCCTTGCATGACGGAGATGAAAAAATGATGCGCCAGAAGCTATTTAATCATGATATCATGACTTGTACTGATGATTCTGTAATCGGTAATTATCTTTATTCTGGTCGGGTGTTAGGTTTAACAGATGTGGAGGATATCATCCAACTCCATCCAGAGTTAAAATCGCAATGGAATGGGATTACTGCTCATTACAATCGAGTTGGGTTAAGTTATAGTCAAAATGTCATCTGGGATGTTTCCTTAAAAGTATCGGCAGATTACCCAAACTACGATCTTTCTGTGTTCTATTTTGGGGATACCACAGAACCCAATAGTTGGCAAGCTAAGTGGTTGGAGGAAATTGATGGAAATTGGTTTAATGTGGTGGACTTTATCAATTCCAAGAACAACTTTATCAAGGTTGCTGAAGATTTGGGAGTGAAAGTACCGAAAACCTTCTGTTTGGAAACTAAGACAGCTATTACTAATCTGGCAAACTTTTCCTATCCCTGTTATCTTAAGCCCGCTGTTGCTGTTGCGGGTGCTGGGATTCACCGATGTGCAAATCAACACCATCTTGCTTCTATTTTACAACTAATTCCCAACCATATCCCTTTACAAATTCAGGAGGAAGTGAAAGCTACCTCCTTTTTAAATCTCCAATACGAGGTAACGGATTTGGGATTAAAACGTTTAGCGGCAACTTACCAAATCCTCGATGGTTGTACTCATATTGGTAATCGCTATCCCAGTCCCCACCAACCATGGGAACTTGTGGAGCCTATCGCTCAATGGATGGCGCGACAGGGGATGAAAGAAGTGTTTGCTTTTGATGTGGCTGTGGTAGAAGATGGAGAAACAATGAGTTATTTTGCGATTGAATGCAATCCTCGTTTTAACGGTGCATCTTATCCAACCGGGATTGCTAATAAACTCAAAATCGATAACTGGATTGGCGAAACTTTGACCACAAAATATCGTTCTCTGGAGGAAATAGATCTCAGCGGTATCGAGTTTAATCCTCAAACTGATATGGGTGTTATTTTGGTTAATTGGGGGAGTATTTTGGTGGGAAAAGTGGGTGTTTTAGTAGCGGGAAATATGGCGCAGCAGGAAGAGTTAAGAGCTATTTTGAAACAGCGGCTGTGATTTGACGGTTGATAATTGACAGTAGATAGTTGATAGTTTGATGGTATGGCAGGGGACTTAAATCGGTTATGAATCAAGTGGTTGCTAACTTATTCATAACGCTATTGATGTCAATGTCGATCTCAATGTTGCTATATTTTTTTTATCGGTGCATCTATATTTGAAGTCAGGGCGATATCGATTTCGGCAGGATGGATCTAGATTTGTGGGAGATTAAAATATTTTTTTTTGCACAGAGGTAGGGAGAGGTTTTGAGAGTTTTGTGATGCTAATTTAAGAATTACAATGCCTAATTTATAATCGCTAATCAGGATTTTTATTCCCCATTATCCATTTCCTATTCCCTATTCTTCATCAGGAAGTGCTACACTGCAAAGAATGGAGTAAATTTCCTGACACTGTTAGCTTTGACAAGATCGCGAATGTCTCATTCCTATTCTGATTCTGATAACAACAGCCACAAGTCCTTTGAGCTACCGGGTGCTAAACCCCACTATAACCCGGATCGTCCCGGACAAGTCAAGCATATTTTCCTGGATTTAGTCTTAAATATTCCTCACCAAAGCTTTGGTGGCACTTGCTCTATTACTCTAATGCCTGTCCGGAGTAACATAGATCGATTAGTCTTGGATGCAGTTAATCTCAATATCGAATCAGTCAAGGTGGATAATACCCTTCAACCCTTTGACTATGATGGAGAAAAACTGGCTATTGAGCTTCTCAAGCCTACAGAAATCGGCAAAGAGATTAAAATTGCGATCGCATACCATGTTGAAAAACCGCAAAGAGGTCTCTACTTTATCACTCCAGACCAATATTATCCTAGCAAACCTACCCAAGTTTGGACGCAAGGAGAAGATGAGGATTCCCGTTTCTGGTTTCCCTGTTTTGATTATCCCGGACAATTGGCTACTTCAGAAATTTGCGTTAAAGTGCCTAAACCTTTAATGGCTATTTCCAATGGGGAACTTATCGCCACGGCAGAAGATGGGGATAGTACAATTTATCATTGGTTGCAGTCACAAGTCCATCCTACCTATTTAATGACACTAGCTGTCGGTGACTTTGCCGAGATTCGCGATGAATGGCAAGGTAAACCCGTTACTTATTATGTAGAAAAAGGAAGAGAAGATGATGGAAAACGCAGTATGGGTAAAACTCCTCAGATGATGGAGTTTTTTAGTCAAAAATTTGGCTATCCTTATCCTTTTCCGAAATACGCCCAAGTCTGTGTCGATGACTTTATCTTTGGCGGGATGGAAAACACTTCCACTACCCTACTAACGGATCGTTGTTTGTTAGACGAACGCGCCGCATTAGATAATCGTAACACGGAAAGTTTAGTCGCCCACGAACTCGCCCACCAATGGTTTGGCGATTTAGTAGTAATCAAACATTGGTCCCATGCTTGGATTAAAGAAGGGATGGCATCCTATACTGAAGTATTATGGACCGAATCCGAATATGGAAAAGATGATGCCGCCTATTACCTATTAGGAGAAGCCCGTAATTATTTAGAGGAAGACGCATCTCGCTACCGCCGCCCCATCGTTACTCATATCTACCGAGAAGCCATTGAACTTTATGACCGACACCTTTACGAAAAAGGTGCCTGTGTTTATCATATCATTCGCACCGAATTAGGCGACGAATTATTCTGGAAAGCAATCCAAACCTTTGTCCAGGATAACGCCCACAAAACCGTCGAAACAATCGATCTCATCCGCGCCATTGAAAAAGCCACAGGCCGTAACCTATTATTTATCTTCGACCAATATGTTTTTCGCGGCGGTCATCCCGACTACAAAATCGCCTATTCCTGGGATGGAGATAGCAACTTAGCCAAAATTACCGTAACTCAAACTCAAGCCAACGGCAATAAAAATGGCAGTAGAAGCGAACTATTCGACTTAAAAATTCCCATCGCTTTCGGATATGTAGAAGAAGTGAGAGATGATGCGCTAGAAGTAAAAAATGAAAATGAATCATCCAACCTATCCCTGAAAACCTTTACCGTCAGAATCCACGAAAAAGAACAAAGTTTCTACTTCCCCCTCGAAAAGAAACCCCAATTTATTAGCTTCGACAAAGGAAATAACTACCTAAAAACCATCTCCCTAGAATATCCTACACCAGAACTCAAAGCCCAACTCAAATTCGATCCAGATCCCATTTCCCGCATCTACGCAGCCCAAGCATTAGCCAAAAAAGGCGGATTAGAAATAGTCAAAACCCTATCAGAAGCCCTAACTAAAGATCCCTTTTGGGGCGTGCGAATAGAAATAGCCAAACAGCTTGCTAAAATCAAACTCGATCAAGCAGTAACAGCATTACTCACAGGATTACAAGACGAAAATCCCCGCGTGCGTCGCGCCAGCGTCGAATCCTTAAGTAAAATCAAAACCACCGAAAGCTATCAAGCACTCAAAGAATTACTCCAAAAAGGCGATCGCAGTTATTATGTAGAAGCATCTGCCGCCAGAGTAATTGGCAAAATGGCATCAGGCATCCTCAAAGACAAAGAAGATGAAGTCTGCCAACTCCTGATGAAAATCCTCCAGGAAAGAAAAGGTTGGAATGAAGTGGTAAGATCCGGTGCTATGGTCGGTTTAAGCCAGATTAAATCATCACCCATCGCCCTTGATGAGATCGTCGATTATACCAGACAGGGTATCCCCCAACCCCTACGTCTCACGGCAATTCGTGCATTGGGAACTATTTCCATTGGTCAAACGCCTCATAATACTGACTGGATCTTAGAACAATTAGAAGAACTTTCCGCCGAAACCTTCTTCCTTACCCAAATGGCTGTAGTTGGGGCACTATCCCAAATGGAAACCGCCAAAGCCATCAGCTTATTACGAGGAATCGCCCAACAAACTCCCGACGGCAGAGTGCGCCGCCGCGCTGAGGAAGCCATTCAATCAGTCCAAAAAAATATCGGTGCTGACGAAGCCGTTAAACAGCTTCGAGAAGAATTAGATCAAATTAAAAAAGAAAATCAGGAGCTAAAAAGTCGTCTGGAAAACATGGAAGCAAAAGTGAAGTAAATAGGGGCTAGGGGCTATTGGCTCGGGGGAGAAGGAAGAAATGTTTTTCTCCTCCCTGTTCCCCTGCTCCCTATTTCCGAGACTGAATAGTGTGTTAAAGCAATAAATTGTTACAAAACTTTACTAAGTTCAGTAGAAATACAGATTATACTTAATAAAAAGATAAGAAAATAAACAAAAATTAGATTAACTAGAAGAGGCAAGTATAAAGCGTGACTCAGTATCAAATGGAAAGGGAAGATCGATCTCAAGAGCAACCAGATCGACCAATGCGACGCTATGATGCAGGTGCGATCGCCAAATATTACCGCAGTCGTCCCTGGATGGCGTTGTGGCGTGCCTTGGTGATTGTTTGGGGTTTTGCGGGGTTTCTCTTTAATCTCAAGTGGGATGAATGGACAAAGCAGGTTGAAAAGAACAAATTTAAACGAGCCAATCAGCTTAGGGAATTGCTGACTAACTTAGGCCCTACTTTTATTAAAGTAGGACAAGCTTTATCCACTCGTCCAGATTTAATTCGTCAAAATTTTTTAGATGAATTAATTAAATTACAAGATCAATTACCACCTTTTGATAATGAACTAGCCTTCAGTATTATTGAAAGAGAATTGGGACGATCCGTTGAGGAAATCTATCAAGAAATTTCCCCAACTCCAGTTGCCGCAGCTAGCCTAGGTCAAGTTTATCGCGCTTCCCTTTACAGTGGTGAAGAAGTTGCCGTTAAAGTACAGCGTCCTAATTTGTTACCGATTCTGACACTAGATCTCTATTTAATGAGATGGGGTGCAACTTGGATCTCTCCCTGGTTACCCCTGAATTTAGGTCACGATCTTACCCTAATTGTCGATGAATTTGGCATCAAATTATTTGAAGAAATTGACTACCTAAATGAGGGAAGAAATGCCGAAAAATTTGCCACGAATTTCCGCGACGATTCCACCGTCAAAGTGCCAGCAATTTACTGGAGATATTCCAGCCTCAGAGTCTTAACATTAGAATGGATTAATGGCTGCAAATTAACAGATACCAAAACACTTTGTACAGCAGGGCTAGACGCAAATAAAGTTATCGAAACTGGTGTAATATCCGGTTTGCGCCAATTATTAGAACACGGTTTCTTCCACGCGGATCCTCACCCTGGTAACTTATTTGCCATGGCTGACGGTAAGATGGCATACATTGACTTTGGCATGATGGATCAATTGGATGAAGACACCAAAGAAACCATTGCTGCATCAGTAGTTCATTTAATTAATAAAGATTACCTGGAATTAGCCAAAGTCTTTGTCAAACTAGGCTTTTTAACTCCAGATGTCGATATTATGCCCATTGTGCCAGCATTAGAGCAAGTATTGGGAGAAGCCGTAGATCAAAAAGTTGGGGACTTTAACTTCAAAACAATTACCGATAAATTTTCGGATTTAATGTATGAATATCCCTTCCGAGTCCCCGCCAAATTTGCCCTCATCATTCGTTCCTTAGTCACTCAGGAAGGATTAGCCCTTACCTTAAATCCAGACTTCAAAATAGTCGAAGTCTCCTATCCCTATATAGCACAGCGCCTATTAAAAGGCGAATCAAAAGCCATGCGGCGGCGCTTGATCGAAGTATTATTTAAGGATGGCAAATTCCAATGGCAGCGATTAGAGAATATGATTGCGATCGCAAGATCCGATGATAACTTCGATTTACTCCCCACTGCCCAACTCGGCTTACAATATCTCCTTTCCGATGAAGGGAAATTTCTCCGCCGTCAGTTACTACTAGCTTTAACCGAAGACGATAGACTCCATACCGCAGAAGTTCAACGTCTTTGGGATTTAGTCAAAGATGACTTAAAACCCAAACGTTTATGGGATGTAGCATTGACATCTTTGAGTACTATTTCAACTGAAGGAATTGCCTCAATTTTCCCCATACCTACAGCCATAAAATAGGTTTAGTAGTTTTTGGTGAATTGATTAAATTGAGGTATCAAGCCCGACTTGATGAAGGTGGTTAAAACCACTGTTTCTGCTATATTTCTTCAGTTAAAGGCGCAATCGCATGATGGATGGTGCGTTAGCTTACAGCATAACGCACCCTACGGATGGAGACTATGATTAGCGCGAGCGGCTTCGCGGAGGCCGAAGGCAATCGCATTCTCTCGAAGTTTCGATCAAACACTGATAAATTTCCAGAGGATATGATTAGGCATCATCTTCTTTTGTGTTTAATTCTTCCTCCAACCAAGTGACTAAATCGGAAACTAGAGCAAAATCTAATAATGCCTCTCCTAACATTGCTAACTTTTCAAGAGATAACTTCTGAATCTGCTCGGTTAGTGATGAATTTATTTCTCCTAAGCGTCTGGTTAGCTGGTGTATAATTAGATCAATCTGCCCTTCACGCCTTTGCTGCATCTCTAACCAGGTAACTAACTGAGTAGCTTCAGAAAAATCTAACAGTATTTCTCCTAATTCTTCCAGGGCTAGATTTGATAATCCGCGAATCTGTGCTTGCTGGGCTGGGTTAATTGTACCCAGTCGTCGGGTTAGCTGACGTAAAATTACAGTAACCTCTCCTTGTTGTAATCCCTGTTGTAATCCCTGTTGTAATCCTTGTTGTAATCCCTGTTGTAATCCCTGTTGTAATCCTTGCTGTAATCCCTGTTGTAATCCTTGTTGTAAGATATCTTGATAAATTACTGAGCCGCGCATAATTTCCTCCCGAAATAGTTGGCGAATGACATCTTTCTTAAATCGCAATCCCGCGAAAATTTGAGTACAACTGGCAAGATTTTGTCGTTTCTCTCTGTTAGCAATTTTAGCGACTTCTTCGGCTACTTGTGCTAGCAAAGTTTGAGGGGAGTCGGTTTGGGTTAAGGGTGCTAGGGGTAAGCTGTCACGCTTTTAAATTGCTTATTGAAACAGACACGGAGACGCGGAGAGGGGGAGACACGGGGAGGGTTTGACGGATTGTTTCCTAACTGAATCATATCCAATTTAGATGCGTAGCAGCTTAATAGGGCTGGGTTGGTGAGAAAAGGGGTGGAATCTTGTTCCCAGAGGCGGAGTACTCGATAGTGGTGAGTTGTGGTATCGTCTCGATATTCCTGGGTAAATGCCACTTGATTGGTAGTTTCCTGCAAAAATATGACTACTTGGGTGACTGTGCAGCGATATTGCCGTTTCAATCTGACGGAGTAATCGAGCATTCGGAAGGGAATGGCTGGCTCAGAATAGGGGAGGGTTTGAAATTCTAGGTGCAGGATTTGATTAGCGGTGCGGAGGAAAGTGAGGGCATCAGCACGAATTGGCTCTAATGTCAATTCTGTTTTCAGGACTTCGATATCAGTTGATTCAATTGCTAGCAACCATTTAGCGAATTCGGCTGGGTATTGTTCGGCTAAATATTTGCATACGTTATCGTAACTCACCGTTGGGTTTGACTCCTGCTGTTGGCATTATAAAGGTAAATTTAAGATAAATCCTGGTAAAACTTCTTCCCCTGATAAACTGACAGGAAAGGGCAAAATTTCTACTTCCCGATTGGGGCGATAAATTTCTACTTGTTGGTTTTGAGGATCGATCAGCCAACCTAAACGCAAACCGCTATTAATATATTCTTGCATTTTGTCTTGCAGCGGTTTAAGTTGATCGGTACGAGAACGTAATTCAATGACAAAATCTGGACAAATGGGAGGAAATTTTTCTCGATCTTCTTCACTTAAAGCTGACCATCTATCCAATCTAACCCAAGCGACATCCGGAGATCGATCTCCGCCATTGGGTAAACGAAATATTGTTGAGGAACTAAATACTCTTCCGAGTTGTGTTTGGCGATTCCATACACCCACATTGATAATTAAATCGGCTTCTCGATTTCCGCCGATTCCACCTACTGGTGACATAATAATTAGTTCTCCTTGGGCAGTACGTTCAAGTTGCCAATTGTCATTGACATGACAGAGGCGGTAAAATTGTTCGTCAGTTAAGCTGACTGTTTCTAAGTTTAAAACTACTGTAGTCATGGCTCTTTTACATCAGAGTCTATTTTAATATTATATTATGGCTTTTTTTGTGGCGATGCGGTCGGCGGACGAAGCCATCGCAGTTAATACCCCACAGAATCGCGATCGCTCTCGCTCAAACAAGCAAGCAGAGCGCATTTCATACCCATCAGTCGGCGCTCTCGCTCTGGCTCAAACAAGCAAGGAAATCGCACCTCTTGATGGTAGCAAAGTGTGAAATGTGCCCGATCGGCTCACAGCCGCCGGACTCTGGGATAAAATAAAATTGCCACTAATTGGGAAAGCTGCTCATGTTTCACTACAACCCATTAGACTGCTTACCATCGGCTGAAGATTTACCCGATTCAGACGATACCGCTGTGGATGGGGAGCAAAACGTCCTCACATCAAGCCTTAGTGCTATCGCTTCGGCACAAACAAGCCAAATGCTCTGGGATAGTTTAATATTGGAGTAGGAAGAAAAGAAAAAAATTGGTTATGGAGACAAATGTCTGCTCGATATATTTTTCACGAAGTGGTTAAGATAGCTCTACAGAAGGATGGATGGCGGATTACTGACGATCCACTTTCCCTAAGTGTGGGTGGCGTGAGTGTTTCCATCGATTTGGGAGCAGAAAGGCTAATTGCCGCAGAGCGGGAAGGCGAGAAAATTGCTGTTGAAGTTAAGAGTTTTTTGGAGCGCACTTCTGCTGTATCGCAATTTCACATCGCTTTGGGGCAATTTATTAACTATCGAGGAGTGTTAAGCCGAAAGGAACCAGATCGGGTTTTATATCTAGCAGTACCTCTCACAACTTATAAAACGTTTTTTCAACTTGATTTTCCCAAGGAAATGGTGTCAGAGAATCGAGTCAAAATGATTGTTTATGATGTCCAACGGGAGGCGATAGATCGATGGATAAATTAGCACAGTATCGGCAAATTGTCGAAGAAATGTTGTTGGAGTATGGTAAGCGTAAGCTGTCTCATGGAGATATTGAAGTCCAGACAATTTTCGATCCAAAGCGCGATCATTATCAAATTGTACATGTAGGCTGGGATCGAGATAACTGGGTACATAGCTGTATTATCCATATTGATATTAAGGGTGACAAGATTTGGTTGCAGTGGAATGGTACTGAAGATGATATTGGAGCAGATTTAGTAGCGGCTGGTGTATCTAAGTCTGATATTGTCTTGGGGTTTGAGTCGCCATTTATGCGGCAGTTTACTGAATACGCAGTGGGTTAAGGCTACTGTAAGAGTTGTAGTTAAGTTTATTGAGAGCTGTTGATTGGCCTTACGATCGAGAGAAAGGATTTTTCAGTGCGGCGAATATATATATTTTACCAGATCTCCTGATGGCGATCGCAATTCATCCCAGTTAAAAGCGCTTAAGCCGTTACGCATTTAATTTATCTGTTTTGAATGAGGGGGAGCAGGGGAGAGGGTTTGATGACTTT
>DOIX01000258.1 GCA_003511885.1 Cyanobacteria bacterium UBA11153 | reverse complement strand
TTATCCCCATTGTTACCCCAGGGTAGGGCGAAGCATTCCGATATAAATATTTGCCTAAAATACAAAGGTTATCGCCGGAATGCTTCGCCCCTACAGATATTTGATAAGTAGGATTTGAAAGGGATGGCAGTTTGGACGCTAAAAAATAATCAGGCTTACAGCGTAACCTATATTGCGGAAGCTGGTAAATATTTTCGGTTTGAAAGTATTGCGGATAGGATGAGTAAGTCTTTTGAGATTGATTGATTTTGTTTGTTGATTATGGGGGATAATCTCAATTTGGCAATCGTAAACAAAAAGATTTGTAGGGGTGAAGCATTTGGGCGATATGATAACAACGAAGCCGGTGGGATGAATATCCAAATGCTTCACCCTGCCCCCACGATTAAGATCCGAACAACCTCATGATTACAACAAAAATCCATAAGATCTCAGCGTTAGCCTAGCATTTGGGCGACATGATAACAACGAAGCCAATAAGATGAATATCCAAATGCTTCACCCTGCCCTCACCATTAAGTTCCCAACAACCTCATGAGTTTGCTTGTTTAAATCGATTATTAATTTCATCTCAATTAACAACATTCCACCAAGCTTTCAAGTAATCAGCGCGACGATTTTGATACTTTTTACTGGCAGAATTTGCGGGGATCGGTGTTGGGTATAAACTCACCAGAAATATGAGTTATCAGTTAATTATCCGAAATCGAGCTACTCAGGATCTCAGGCAACTGGCAAACTATATTCTGGTTAATGGGGATGCTAATACGGCGACGGGCTTCCTTGATTTAGCAGAAGCTACCTTTGGACAATTAGCGACGATACCAGGAATTGGCAAAGTTGTGAAATTAGTCTCCTCTCGGATGGGGGAAATTCGTCAATGGCGTAAGCTGCGGTGCATCTAAATTGGATAGTAAATTTATCGAAAGGGGTGTGTTTTTTTTGGTGTGGGGATATACAAATTAAATGCGTAGCAGCTTATTAACTCGCTCGATGTATCTAACTGTCAACTGTCAACTGTCAACTGTCCATTGCTACAGAGTTATCACTAAATTTCAAAAACTAAACCGGATATGAATCCGGGGATTAAGTTTAGCTTCAATTCGGCTTCCTCCCACTAAATGTTGTGCTACAATTTCCGGGACATCGCTAGGTTTGATGCGGCAGTACCAAGTTTCTTCTGGTACAATTCTTACTGTAGGACCGCAACTACACTGTCCCTGACAACCTGTACCGACTATCTTATAGTTTATCCCTTCAATCGCTTCAAAGGCAGCTAATACTTCTGCGGAGCCTGCGGCTAGACAAGAGCGATACTGACAGATTAAAACAGAGTTCTCTTCTGGTTGTATATCTTTATTTGGAGAATCAATTGGCACTGGTTATTGAATTGAGGAATAAGGGCTTACATTCCATGTTAACCAAAATTTACAAAATGGACTTGTCTGGAGAATCAAGTATGGCGAAATCTATGCTATCCTAACCATATATTAGATTTAATGTGACTAAATTTAGTCCGACAACAAATTATGCTATTGCCAATGTCGCTTGTCGAGAGCCATCCGGCTCCACAGAAGGAGGATGGCTGGTGTTAATTCCAGCCCCACTCGGCTAGAAGTTGAGGCGGCGCTAGCCGAAGTAGAGAGGCTTCAAATCGACCGCAAGTATCGCAGTACCTCTGGATTATTCTACATCGAGGGTGTCCGAAACTTTGTACAAGCGATGGATAATCGCTTTGATATCGCAACAATCCTATTTAGCGAGAAGTTATTAACAGCACCATTAGCACGGAAATTAGTACGTCATGCCCGCCGTAGCGGTGTTGCCAGCATTAGTCTTACCCCAGAAGAATTCCGAAAAATATCTTATTCCGAAAGGACATCAGGAGTAGGCGCGATCGCACGCCAAAATTGGTCTAGACTATCAGATATCTCGCCCCAAACCGGGTTATGCTGGATAGTGCTAGAAAATGTGCGATCGCAAGGTAACTTAGGTACGCTAATTCGGACATCGGAAGCAGTGGGTGGTGCTGGTTTCATCTTTGTGGGGAAGGATATTAATCCTTTTCATCCAAATGTAGTCAGGGCATCTATGGGCGCGATTTTCCATCAAATATTTGTCAAGACAGACTTAAATTCACTCCGTCGCTGGATGCGTCACCACTCCTGTCACGCAATTGGTGCTTCCCCAGATGGCAAAACTCACCTCCATCAATTCCATTATCCCTCTTCTCCCCTCCTTTTCCTGGGAGAAGAGCGTCAAGGATTAACTCCACAACAGCGAGAATTATGCCAAGATTTAATTCAAATTCCCATGGTTGGCAATGCTGATTCTCTCAATCTCGCAGTGGCAGGAAGTCTTTTGATGTACGAAGTTTATCGTACCTCGACGAGTTGACAGTTGACAGTTGATAGTTGACAGTTGATAGTTGATACTGGACAATCGCTAATCAATCTTCCCTACTCCCTACTCCCTATAATTGTCAACAGTCAACTGTCAACTGTTTAAACTACCTCATAAATAAAACTCAAAGTAGCCCAAGCCTTGACATCTAGCACATAACTATCAGAAATAATACCAATCCGATCCGAAGTAACTCCACTACCTTGGTGTAAATCTTGCAAAATTGCTTGCGCCACATCCAGGGGATTCAACAGATTATCAATTCGCTCTCCTTTAACGGTAGAAATCATCCCTTCTTGTAATTTTGCCATTGCCCCAGTAAAAGGAAAAGGGCTGGCAATCAACTGAATTTCACAAACTCCCGGCAATCCTGCCACAGCCCAATCAAAGGTAGTCGCAGGAGCTGGTATAATCACAGATTGTCCTGGTGCTATTGAGCCATTTCGTACAGACGGTAAAGACGAAGAAGATGAATGCGGAAAAAACGCGATCGCATTCGCCCCAGTTTGAAAGCCTAACATGATAAAATAGATAACGCGATCGCTATAATTCTCTAATCGACACTGAATTCTGCTCCCTCTGGGGATAGAGGGTAACTTCCCTTCTTTGACACTGGGCAAAAATTCCGGGTACTTTAAGGGCAGATTTCGGCTTGTTAATGAGGAAAAGCCTCTGCCAGTTTCGCGGATTGCGATAGTTTTTTCTTCAGGAAAAATTGTTTCCAGATATCCTCTAATTGCCAATTTAGAAGAGCCTTCATTTCCTGTCAAACGTAATAACTTAGATGCTAGCAAAGTATTGAGTTGGGGCTGTAATCTTGTCACCGCAGATTTCACTGCTTCTCCACTTTCTCCTGCGGTATTGCGAATTGCTTCTCCACCTAGGTAGAATAGTCCATAACCTGGTGCAGCATTAGGTAAACGATTGGCGCTACTGCCTTCTTTTATCCTTTTGCCAAATAAGTAATCGGCAGGTTGTTCCCCAGCTACTACTACTGATGATACGGGATAAATGCTTGCAAAAGCGCTAGTTGCATCTACTCTTTCAATTCGTTCTAGTTTAGTGTCTAGGGCGATAGTCAGACTAACATTTCGTGGTAAAATTCGTACCGATTCTTGTACCAATTGTCCCACTTTGATGGCGGTGTTAGGAATGGTAGTATTGGGAATAAGTTGGGCTGTAGCTCTTAGTCCATCTTTAGTACGAATTTGGAGTTGTTGGTTGTTGGTTGTGAGTTTTTGATTATGGGTTATTGATTGTTGCTTGTTAATTATTTTAGCAGATCCTTCCTCACTCTTTACCAGATCGTCCGCTATATGACTCCCCAGCCCAGCATCCGCTGTATCGCTCCCTAGCCCAGCATCCTTTGTATCGCTCCCCTCTATCCTCTCAAGAGTATTTTCATTAACTAATTCCAGCAAAGAATTAATCCCATAATATTGAATAACTATTCCCGATAATCCGCCTAACCATAACTGTACAGTTGTCCCACTACTATCTAAACTAGTAACAACACCATCAGCACTGATATGCGGATTTAGATAATAAGGTAATAAAGAATCCAGATATTTGTCACCTCCTAACTGAGGCTGTTGATTTATCCCAATAAGCTGATTGATGTTTGCCGCCGTCCTACTCATGGTAATCTGAACCGTAGTTGGTGGCATTACCTGCCAAAGATACTGAGTGAGACAATATGTAAATAAACCAGCCGCAAAACCATTCCACTTAGCCTCCATCGCTAAAGGAGACAATCCAGCCGCAGCCAGAAATAATCCCGGCATCATACCGATATTTCCGCGTTGTATACCATTAATTTGTCCTAATAATTCCTCTCTAAACGCCAACTCTTCCGAAATTACAGTATCAGCAGGTGGGTAAGCAGGATTTCTGACTCGTAAAGTGCCCTCGAGAATATTCACCCTATCAACATGAGCAGTATCGAGAATCGTCGTAACATTAGAAGTAGCCAGGGATAACAGCAATAACCTCAAAGTTTCCGCCAGTAAATCACGAGCAGGAATCCCATTAGTCGGGATTGCACCATCGACAGTAACAAAACTATTATCCCAGTTTCCCAACTTATCGATATCAGCAGCAAGATTCCTCTTGACGCGACTACCATAACCGCTAAAGTGGAAAACCACCACATCACCCGCCCGAGCCTGCTTGATGAGATGCTCGACAAACCCAGTTTCAATTGCCCTGCGAGTCGCTTGACTATCAGTTAAAGTTAAGATATCGCGATCGCTAAAACCAAATCTATGAATCAACAATTCTCGTTGCATTGCCACATCCGTAACGCAACCACCCAAAGTCATCATCTGCGGATACTGATTAATCCCCACCAATAGCGCCAACTTCCGTTGGGTGGGTTGTGCCAACGCTAGGCCATAACGATCTAATATAGGTACGGCTCTACTTCCATCAAACAGAAGTGATAGCAATGTCTCGCTCACTCCTAGCGCGCCGATTCCTAAACCAGCTTTTTGCAGAAAATTCCGCCGATTAAATCCCATATCGCAACTAGCTTGATTTAATATCAGCTTTTAGCCTACCAGGATTAATCCCTAACCGCTAATGTACTTTATCCTAGAGTTAGCACCAGTTAATCGGTAAACTTCAAAGTCAGTAGCTAATGTTACAATTTTGCCTAAAACTGATAAACTGTTAAAGTACCTCCCGTTGGATAGTGGTGACTCTTAAGAGGTAAGTGGTAAGTAGTAAGGGGCAAAAGTAAATATCCAATGCGAGGTGCGCTGCGAGCTTATCTGACACTAATGTCATGCTTGGTAGGGTGGACATTGCCGACTAACGATAAAATCAGGTTTCGTGATAGTAGCTTCCACTAAATAGGCAAAATACTGCCCATTTATCCTGGAAGATGCCCAAGTATCAATCGTAATAACCCTGAAGATTGGTGAAAAGTACCTGAATTTTAATCTTGAAACTATGGAGGCTATAAAAATACAAGATACAATTACGATAGCGTAACCAAGATCCATCCCTTTGGGGACGGTATTGCCAATTGGCGAAAACATATTCCTGAGAAAAGGGAGGTTATTGCAATGGTTAAGTTTATCAACACCTCAGAATTGATTGAGCGATATCAAAGGGGTGAGCGTAACTTTCAATCTACGCTCATTGAAGCTAAAAATCTTGATAAGATTAATTTGACAGGAGCAGATTTAAGTCGATCAAAGTTTTATGGCTGTGTGATTAGACAAGCAAATTTAAGTGGAGTTAATCTTACAGATGCGTATATTCATCGTTGTAAATTTAATGGCACAAATTTAAGTGGTGCGAATCTATCTGATACTTCGCTTCACAAGGTTAATCTATCTGATACTACTTGCATTGGCTCTATTTTCAAAAGATCTCATTTAGTTGATTCAAATTTACAAAATGCTAATTTTACGGCAGCAGATTTTTCTGATGCAAATTTTGCCAGCTTGAAATTAAACGGTGTGAATTTTACTCGATGTAATTTGTCTATAGTTTATGTAATAAATACTGAGCTTAACGAAGCAATATTAACTGATGCTATTGTTTGTATTCGCAAGGGATATCGCAATAGTTATCGCGTTTGTGTTAAGTGTGGCGGCGATGCTTATCATTCTGGCACAACCTTTACAAGTGGTGCGTTTGGCTCTGGTAATACCGAAGCAGATGTATATTTTTCTTGCTATGATTGTGGTCATCATTGGTGTGAGTACAAATGACACGCATCTCATAATAGTTTCTACCTAACTCAGCTATCTTTGAAATTGTTTTCATGAAATTACTCTATCATTCACTAATCGTTGTCTTGGGCATCCTTCCGCCCATCTCGACATTGCCAGCTTTAGCTCAATCTCGCGATATATCTAAACTTGAAGTGTCACCTCTGTCTGGAAAAGTCTTGGGCGAAGAGGTGGAGATGCTTGGAGGTGATGATGGAGTATATGAAGAATTTCCTGAATCTTTTTTATCAAAAATACTACAAACTCCCGATAATCCTGAGATATCCAAGATTACGTTAAATTCAGATAACACTGGTAAATCTCATCCCACTTTAGCCCATCCAACAGACACAGGGAAAATTACCGAAAATTTCGATAACGACGGAAAATCCTATCT
>DOIX01000188.1:18094-23678 GCA_003511885.1 Cyanobacteria bacterium UBA11153 | reverse complement strand
AGTTGATAGTTAAAAATTGTCAATTGTCCCTTGCTTTCATGACGTTATTTCTGCTCTAACGGATGTGGTGGTTGCTATGGTTGATTTTTTAGCTCTCCTCATTGCAGCATCGCTAATTAAAGAGTCCCCAATGGTTAAGGTAAATTTTTCACAATTTACAATTAGCAATTTTAGTAACCCAGTGCCGGATAAGGAGCAACTCGATCTAGTAGCGTTTCATTGCTCGTGACATTTCTCGTTTATCCTGACGCTCTTTGATGGTTTCTCGCTTATCGTGAAGCTTTTTCCCTTTACCTAAAGCAATACTAACTTTCACTAAGCCTTTTTTCAAATACATTTTTAAGGGGACTAGGGTTAACCCCTGTTGTTCGACTTTGCCAATTAGTTTGCGGATTTCTTGTTTGTGGAGGAGGAGGCGGCGGGTACGCCGAGGATCGTGATTGAAATAATCGGTGGTTTTTTGATATGGAGAGACATTGACATTTAGTAACCAAGCTTGCCCATCGCGAATTAGGGCATAGCCATCTCGCAAATTTACTTTACCTTCGCGAATAGATTTTACTTCTGTCCCTTTTAATTCAATTCCTGCTTCATAAGTTTCTAAAATTTCATAGAGGAAACGGGCTTGCCGATTATCGCTCACAACTTTGTAACTGTCACTTTTATCGCTCATATTGGCTAGGGGCTAGGGACTAGGGGCTAGGGGCTAGGGGCTAGAGGGTGGTGAATTAATAGCAGATGACAAAGGGCTAATAAACTGTTTAGGTCTGTGTACTTGCTTACCGCTCATTTCTCAAGTCTAACTTCTCTGGTCTCAGATGGGAAGATAACGGTAACTGTTGTACCCACTCCAAGTTGGCTAGTCACCTCAATAGTGCCGCCGTGTAAGTCTACGCAATTTTTGACTACAGTTAATCCTAATCCGGAACCAGGAATACTTTCAACATTGGCCCCGCGATAGAATGCTTCAAAGAGGTGTGGGATATCTGAGGGGGGAATGCCAATCCCTGTGTCGATGACTTTGAATATTATTTCTGTGGTTGTTTCAGTTATTTCTAAGTTAATATTTTGCTCTGGTGTGGAATATTTAATGGCATTGTTTAATAAGTTATTCAGGATGATATTCAGCAATTGTCTATCTAAGTAAACTGTTGTTAGTGGCGATGTAATTGATAATGTTATTTGAGGTTTTCGATCTCTATTGCTTTGGATGTCGGCGATGATTTTTTGACAAAATTGACTGATGGGAATTGAGATATGACTTAATCCGATATTACCAGTATCGGCTCGATTAATAGTGAGAATATCATCGAGAAGTTTCCTCATTCGTTGAGCTGCTAATTCAATTCGGTAGATACTTTTATGGATTTGATCTTTGGGCCATTCATTCGCAAACAAAAGTAGAAGTTGGGCAGATGCTAAAACTGTACTGAGGGGAGTGCGAAACTCATGGGAAGCCAAAGTAAAAAAGCGGAGTCTTAGTTGAGATAATTCTTGCTGTCTTTCTAAATCCCGACGTATGGCTTCGGCTTCCCGCCTTTGGGTGATATCAGTACCAACAGCAATAATATATTTGACTGTACCATCTGGATCGAGCATGATCCGATTCGACCAAGAAATTAGTCGGCGAGTACCATCTCGCATCACCCAGTAATTTTCATATTGATTAGACAATTCGCCCGATTGAAGTTTTTGGAAGACGGATTTGACTCCTGATAATTCTTCGGGAATTAAGAAGAGATCCCAAAAACATTGATTCCTAACTTCCTGAAAAGTATATCCAGTTATTTCCTCACAAGCCCGATTAAACCGAACAATTCTACCCTCCAAATCGAGAACTACGATCAAAGCATTAGCGGCTTCAAAAATAGCAGAGATAAAGTTACGCTCTTCCAGCAAAGCCAATTCCACTCGTTTGCGATCGCTAATATCTTGGGTCATCATCATTCCCGCTGATATTTCGCCTCTTTCGTTGACTACTGGCAGGATATAGACGAGGTAAATTCTGTCATAGAAAGGACATTCAAACAAACTACTGATACCATCAAAGGCTTGGCGATAATATGGTTCTATTATTTGACAAACTTCGGGACTAAAGACTTGCCAAATAGTTTTACCTTCTAATAATTCTTGAGAAAGACCTACCTCAGCTAATCCTTTACCATCTGCAATAGTGTAGCGCAAATCAGGATCGTATAAGGCAACTGCACCATTAGGAAAGTTCTGGACTATAGTCCGATATAATCGTTCGCTTTCCGCTAATTTTTCCCCTAACTGTTTAATTTCCGAAATTTCAACGAATACCCCTCGTAATGTACCATTACTACCTGGATCTTTTGAGACATGAACGATATCACGCACCCAAACAATTCTCCCATCTGCTGCCACCATGCGATACTCAAATTCATGGTTGTGATAAAGATCGGATTGTTGGCGACAGTAGGAGACAGCCCAATCGCGATCTTCGGGATGAATACAGCTAATCCAAAACCCAGGATCTTGATACCATTTTGTGAGAGGATAGCCAAAGATTCTTTCCGCTTGCGGCCCGATATAACTAAATTGCCAGGTGGCTAAATTAGCTTCCCAAGGAATGAGATTGAGATTTTCTGCCAAGTGCCGAAAACGGAACTCACTTTGACGAAGGGCTTCCTCTCTTTCCTTTCGTTCGGTAATATCAGTTATCGCGGCAACAAAGCCAATAATTTTACCTGTTTCATTCCGCTTGTAGTTCCAATCAACCTGAATATCAATAATCTCATTGTTTTTAGTTAAGGCTTTGGTTTGGTAAGGAGTTAGTGGAGGCCGATCTTTAACTACCATGGTAAAATAGTTAGAAACAGCTAGCCTTTCCGACTCCGGAGCTAAGTCGAAAATTTTTTTACCCACGATTTCGCCATAAGGGTATCCGAGAATGCTATGTAAGGTAGAATTGGCGAAGGTAATCGTACCAGTAATGTCAATTTCCTTGATGCCTTGGGGAATGGTTTCGATCGAGGTACGATAGAGAGATTCGCTCTCTCTCAATGACAATTCTATTTGCCGACGCTGGATAATTTCTGCTAATAAATCGCGATTAGCCTGCTTTAATGCAGCAGTCCGTTCAGCTACGATAGTTTCTAGCTCATCGTGCGATCGCCTCATTGCTTCAGTTTGATTATCCCCACAGCGCGATCGCTCTTCGCTCCTGCCAGCAGATTGGATTGCCAGATAAATCGCCCCACCCAGCAGCACCGTAGCGATACTGTTTGCGATCGCCATCCCTAATAATGGAGTTACCTCCGGAGCATATTCTCGCCAACTCCCGTAGGATAAGACTGTCACGCCCAAAATTAACACCCAGGCTAAACCCAATCCAGCGATGGTAATTTTTTGTGCGATCGACCATTTCATCAAAACACCTCCGCAGTGGGAAACTCCGTATTGGTAAGCTGCTGCGCATTTACACTGTATATTTTCCATTTAGGAAAAAATCGCTTAAACCCTCTTCCCTACTCCCCTTCTCTCAAAACAGACTTTCTTAAAAGCGTGACAGCTTAAGCTCAAGGGTGCAATCCGGAGAGTCTATTTTAATCATTTCTTTAGATTTAAGCGTCATCTGGGTGGATTTTCTTACCCAAATTTTTAACTTTTTCGGTTTAGAGTCTAGATGTATCCCTGGGTTATATCCTGTCGAACTAGTCCAACTCTTGAAGTCACTCTCCCTTACCATCAGTAGGCTAGCGATTTCAAAACCAGCGGTTTCTATCCCTGCTACTGTCCATCAATTATAGAAAACAAGTCATGTCTACAACCATCTCCCCCAAAATTGTGGATTTAGGATTACAAGTCGTCAGTGAGGAAATTGACAATGCTTTGGCGATTTATCCGGACGAATCTTGTCAAAAAATCTTAACTATTCCCGATTTACATCAAAAATTAATTGACTACGTGATGGGATCGATTCCCGAAACCTATTTCCGGACTAAAGATGGAATGAATCGAGCTTTTAAAACGAGATTTCCCTCTCATTCCCTGGAATTGCGTTTGAGAATAGAAAAATACGTTCATTGGGGAATTGAGTATATCCTAGCTACCCATCCTGAGATGGTGAATCAAAACTTAACCTCCTCAACTCCCAAGCCGCAACTGAGAAACACTTCTCTAGATTATGCCAAGTGTTGAAACTCAGGATTTTCTGGCAAAAGTAAAAATTAGAAGTCAAGGATTGATAGTCAGATATTTTCACCATGACTGCGAATTTGTCATGACATTCGCAGATGTACTAACATTTCTTCATCCCTTCTTCAGAAAGACTCTTAATTAAAAAAAAAGTTCCACTTTAGGCCAAATTACTGACGAAAAACATCGCCATAAACACCATGAGGTGCAACTTGACGATGGGGAGAAGGTGAATCGTAAAATACTAACAAAGAATTCGATTCGCCCAAACAGGGAAATAGAGTTAATCCTTCAGCCCTATCACATCCTAATGTCAAGGGTAAATCGAATAATATCTCCAACTGTTTGGAATTTGCGCTAGATAAGCTGTCCCCATCAAGATTTAAAACTCCCTGGAGACGGAAAACTCGCATCAAACCATCCAGCATCATCGTTGGCCCCCCAAGAATAATCATATCTTCACCATCGAAGCATAGTTCCCGTACCCCCAAACCATTCAAATCCAGAAAATGTTTTTTGTATGGGATTCCCTTCTCGCCAATTTCTTTGAGAGTTAAGACTCCTGTCTCCCTTTCTACCACTTCTAATTCTAGGATAAGTGCCCATCCTCGCAATACTGGACCTCGCAATCCTAAGAAAACTCGATCTCCACAAACTGCTAATCCTTCAATATCTAAGCCATTATCTTTACTGGGTAACTGCCAAGTTAAAAAAGGGCTTAAATGGCTGTCTTCTTTCAATGCTTCAATCAGAATGTTACTAGTTTCGGTTTTTTCCAGACAGGCGGCTGTCAGTATTCGATTGGGATTGTCAGGATGGGCAGATGATTTTACTAATTCCCCTTGGATTACGGGAATTCGGCATAGTAAATAGCGATTAATATCTGTCTTAATGGTAGCAAGTCTTTGCAGATCTTTTTGGGTGTTTTTTCCTCTTGGTCTTCCTCTTTTTGTACTATGGGAACCGATAATCCATAGATAATTGTTGGCGTAACTTATTCCTTCAATATCGATTTCATCTTCATTATTAAATAACTCAATAAAATCGCCCAGAAAAAATGATTCGTGTTTGCCAAAAATGCCAGGTTCAATGGGAGATAGGCGCTCAATGGTTAGGGCTTCATCAGATCCCAGCCATAAGCTACCATCTGGGGTGAATGTTGCGGCTGATATTTCGTCGATCAAGTCATCCGATTTATCTTTGAATTGTAGGAGTACGCGGCTGAGTAAAAATGGATTGGACATTGTTGATTGTGGGTTGTGATAGGGAGGGACTAGGGGCTAGGGGCTAGGGAAGAAAGATGTTCGATCGAGGGTTTGAGGAATTTATCGCAACCGCCACAGCGCTTAGGGCATAGAGAGAGCATAGAGAGATTGGTAGGGGTGGCGTTAGCCTAGCAAGAGGGCGATAAGAAAGGCAACAA
>DOIX01000188.1:0-17851 GCA_003511885.1 Cyanobacteria bacterium UBA11153 | reverse complement strand
TAAATATTTATATCCTCTTGCTTCACCCTTCCCTCACTATTGATTGATGCCTTAACTGCCTTGTCTAGTGCTATATAGCAGTTGACAGTTGATAGTTGATAGTTATTTGATGAAGATCAAACCCCATATCAAGCAAGGCTTCAAGACTCTCTTCATGACTTTATTTCGGTCTTAACCGATATGGCGGTTGCTATAGAATGTCTTAACCGCCCTAGTGGTTGATATAGTTATTGGTGTTTCATCTGGGTCTGGACTTATTTATTTTACCATTTGTCCAAACAAGAAACAAATAATAAATACCCAAACTCAATAAAAAACACATAACTAATAATAAATTCAAGGTTTCAACCAGTTATTAACTTTCGTAAAAATAGATTGAGTTAACTGGGTAAGTTGTTGCTTGCGATACCACTTTTGGAAAGCTTTTTCATATTCATCTCCCTCTAATTGATAGGTGTTCCAAGTTCTAAGTCCTAGTCCTAAACCCCAGAACAATAAGATATATAAAGACCAGGAAAGAGAACCTGCACTCAGGAGGTTAATAGCGACTAAGAAGCCATTAACTATAACATATTTAGCAAAGGATTGCTGTAATTGGCGGCGGCGGTAGATATTGAATTCGCGGTGCTTTTGTTGTGCTTCTTGTTGAAGAAGCCACTCTTGTTCGGCTAAATCAAGCTTTTCGGGGGAAATGCCCAATTCAGCAGCAATTTCCACCAATTGCGATCGCGAAAAGTCGTCGCTACTTGCCTGACGTGCGATGGCGAGGTTGAGGATTTGCTGGATTTCTTCAGAGCGGTAAGAATGGTTGGTGCGGTTTGGTGAAATAGACATAACTTATGTACTTTTAATAACATTTGCCATATTGGGACTCCAGGCCGAAAGCTGATGGCTGATTCTTGATTACGATCGACGATATCAAAAATATCCACCAAGGGTGCGATCGCGCCCTGGAAAGATAAGTCAGGGCAGGAGGCTGAGAGTTACAAACGTCACTGCCGATTACAACCGAACTCTAGGGGACGGATTTTACGACAGATACTCTATCGCGGCTAGTTTAGCATTTCGTTACGATATAGACATGGGTATGACTGACAGATGATAACCTAAACCAGCAGGTTTCTCGATTTAGGCTCATGACTCAAACGAGTTGCGATCGCAAATCGAATCACTTTCTGTATCAGTATTGATGGAGAGAAAATCATGATTAGTAAAAATTTGAGGAAAGAGATATGAACGGTAGTATTCGTGTTGGTAATATATTAGGAATTCCGATTTATGTCCATCCCTCTTGGTTTTTAGTCTTGGGTTTAGTTACCTTTGACTTTGGCGGTTATCTGACAAGTTTTCCCGGATTAAATGGTTTAGTACCGTGGTTATTAGGATTTGGTGGGGCACTCTTGTTCTTTGGCTCGGTTTTAGCTCACGAATTAGGACATAGTTTAGTAGCCATTCGCCAGGGAATTAAAGTCGATTCAATTACCCTATTTCTCTTTGGTGGTTTAGCCAGTTTAGAAAAAGAATCATCCAAACCATCTGAGGCATTTTGGGTGGCAATCGCAGGCCCATTAGTCAGTTTACTAATATTCGGGATCTTAACCATAGTTGGTGTCAAGACGGGAATGTCTGGTGCGAGTCTTGCCATTGTCCAACTTTTGGCTTATATTAACCTAGTTTTGGCATTGTTTAACCTAATTCCTGGTTTACCTTTGGATGGCGGGAACATTCTCAAAGCAGTAGTTTGGAAGATTACGGGCAATCCTTATAAAGGTGTCGTATTTGCTAGTCGTGTCGGTCAAGCGATCGGATGGATAGGAATTACATTAGGGATTTTATCTATCTTAGGAGTCATTAGTATTGGTAGCTTATGGACGCTGTTAATTGGCATATTCTTGTTGCAAAATGCAGGTCGAAGCGCACAATCTGCGACAATTCAAGAAAAGCTAATTGCCTTAAAAGCTGAAGACGCAGTAATACCCAATAGTCCGATTGTCTCTGCTGACTTATCCTTGAGAGAATTTGCCAACAACTACGTGATTGGGAAAGGCGAATGGCGGAAATTCTTAGTGATTGATGAAGTAGGTCAACTATTGGGTGCAATTGCAGTAGATAATTTAAAGACGATTGCTACCTCCGATTGGACAATAACTCCAGTCAGACAACTTACCCAGCCTGTTGATGCTTCCGCTATCGTTAAATCTGATATACCTCTCTTGGATGTAGTGGTACTCCTCGAACAAAGACAGATGACTCAAATACCTGTGGTAAAAGAAAATGGAGTATTAGTCGGGCTCCTGGAAAAAACAGCAATTCTCAACTTATTGGAGAAAAAATCTCAAGTTACTACCGCTTAAAGGAGTTTTGATAGTTGACAATGGACAGTTGACAATGGACAGTTGACAGTTGACAGTTGACAGTTGACAGTTGATAGTTGATAGTTGATAGTTACTCAGATTACCCAGGAGCATCCCAATGAAGGCAAAGATACTTGTTTTTTGCCAAATTTTTTACCCCCCCAGCCCCCCTTGTGAAAGCTATCCTTTATAAGGATCTTTCTTAATATTTTTGAGAGCAAGTACTCATGCCTGCAGAATCCCCATTCTTTGGTACTTTCTTCTCAATAAAGACCAAGTTTTCTCAAGAACAATGATGGCTACCTTGTCAAGTATGCTCCCAAGTACAATCTCTATAATGCCTGACAGACAAGGGTTTCAAGATTGTTAAGAAAGATGTTTATAAAGTATAGCTTGTGAAAGGGGGGAGTAAGAATACAACCTGCATTTCTTCCCTCACGGGATGCTCCCGATTACCCCGCCGTCTATTCATTGTCCACTGTCAATTGTCCATTGTCAACTGTCAACTGTTTTGATGTATATACTGATGTGGAGGTTGCTAGACAAGCAAAAACTAAAAATCAATAACCAAAAACCAATAACCAATACGCAAAATCATTTTTTCACATCAGTGACGCGCCAACTCAGCTTTAAATTCAGCCAAAAATTCCAAATAGTTACAGATGCAATCGCTACTAATTTTGCCAAAAATTGATCCATGCCAAAAACATTAAAGAATAGATTTACCAATAAAGTTTGCAGAATAATTCCAGCCAGACAAACAGTGTTAAACTTCAAGAAGCGTCTCAAGCGCTGACGCTTACCAGGTTGCTGACGTGAGATATCCCCAAAAGTCCACAAATCATTCCACAAAAAATTGTTAAAAATTGCCACTTCTGCCGATAATATCGTACTGCGAGTTAATCCTAAATCAACGTGAATACGCAGCAAATAAAACACCGCCATATCAACAAATACACCGCTAAATCCCACCACCCCAAACCGAATTAACCTACCGATTGGTCCCAAAGATAAACGCAAGCGGAGGAGATGGCGCAGATAATCTATATATTGTTGAGCTGTAACCTTACTTTCACCCTCCTCACGCTCTTGAAATTCATAACCTACTTCTCCAATCCATGGTACTCTTCCCCTCGCCAAAACTTCGATTAAAATTTTGTAACCTAGGGGACTCAAAGTACAACCAATTAAACATTTGCGGCGTACCATAAAATAACCACTCATGGGATCGGAAACTCTACCTACTACCCCTGGTAATAAAATTAATCCGACAGTTTGGGCACCGCGAGATAAAAATCGGCGCACGAAACTCCAATCGCTTACGCTGCCACCTTCAACATGGCGACTGGCAACTGCCATATCTCCACCGCGTTTAATTTCACCCCATAACTTTAATAATGTTTCTGGTGGATGCTGAAGATCCCCATCAATTACTCCTAAAACTTCGCCTCTTGCTACCTGCCAACCGCGAATTACTGCGGTTGATAATCCCCTTTCTTCAATTCGCCGCATTACCCGCAACTGAGGATATTCTGGCATTAACTGTTGGGCTATTTCCCAAGTGCCATCTGGACTATTATCATCCACGATAATTAGTTCATATTCCCCAGGCATTTCTGTATCGAGAATTGTGCTTAATTGGTGGACAATTTTGGCAACGTTTCCGGCTTCTTTATAGGTAGGAATGATTAAAGAAAACCGGAGGGGACGATCGTCACCTGCTTGTGATAAGATTGGTAATTCCCGAATTTCTAAGGAACCGGAAGGAACAGGTAATAGGGGATAAGATTGAGGGAAATTCATGGTGATATTTTTGATTGGGTAGTGGATTAGGGGGAGTAGGGCATGGGAAATAGGGAATAGATTAGCAATTAAATTAGTAATTAGCCATTAGGAATTATCCCTGTCATTACCATGACTAACGTTGATAAAGATAAGCAGTAAATTTGTCTAATTCCATGGTGCCGGATATTTGTTTTGTACTCTTTAATTGAAATTGCTCGTTAAGAAGTTTCTTAACTTCATCTTGTTGACTAGGGGTACTGGGAAGCCCCCAAACTGGCCTAGCGCTATCTAACCACAAAATTCGTTGATATGTGCTTGGTTGAGATGCAAAGGTTTTTTCGACAGCAGATGCGAGTTTCTCGGACTTCTGTGCCAACAATTGTACTGGCAAGTTGGCTGGTGTATAGTAAGCTAAACGGAGGACGTGACCCCAGGCATTGGAATTCATGACGACTAATGTGGGTGTCGTTGGTTCTTGTTTAATTATGTCCGCAATTTGATGAAAAATCCAGCGATGTCGCAGGCTAAAATCGCTAATACTAATAGTTAAATAGAGAATAAGTAAGACTGCCCCTGCGGTTTGTTGCCATTTTCCGGCTGCGAGTTGAATCCAGGTTACTAATAATAACAGACAACCGGGTAAAATTAAAATCATGGATCTCCCCCAGCCAAAACCTAGGGTAAATTGACCTTTGACGATATCGAGGGCAAGAGCTACCAAGAGGGGAAAAATTCCGAAAAGGAAGGCGACTGTGAAAGCTCGACGGTGATTGTCCTGCCAAAGGTGTATACTGCAAGCTACCAGAAGCGCGATCGCAATTATTCCTGCTATTGTCGCTGCTATCGGGGGTACGCTGGTTACCCAATCTCCTAAAAATAAGTGAGTACCCAGGGTTTGCGTCACTCCTGCAAAGTGTTTCGATACTGTTTCTCCCAGACTGGAAGCTTTGGCAAATCTTTCAAAATCGGCATTTCTAAGCTGCTGTCTAGTGCCCCATAATACCCAAGGAATTGTGATGAATACACCAGCACCTAAACTTAATCCATATTGCCACCATCGCTGTCTATCCAAAATTAAGACTAACACGCCGAGGGATAGGAGAAAATAGACGAAGTAATAAAATGTCATGAATCCACAGGCGACAGAAATACTTAATATTACGTGCCAGAGGAGTTTGGTTTTCAACTTGGGGGGCGATTTGGTAACGGATGGGTTATCTGATGAAGTTTGGGGGTGAGTATTCTGATAGCTAATTAATTCGATAATTGCCCAGGCACTTAGAGTTATCCATAATATCAGTTGTCCGTACATTCGGACATTTAAGGAGTGGAATAAATAGTAATCATTTGTCCCTAAAACTGCAGCTAATAATAATCCGCCTTGATTTCCCAGTAAACAACGTCCTAAACCGTAGGCACTACCGATTGCTCCGATACTAAATAATACTTCCAGGCTGCGCATTGCTCCTTCGCCATTACCAAAAAGTCGCAGCCATAAATGTTGTGTCAGATAAAATAGAGGGGGATGAGGCTCTGCTGCTAAACCCTTAAGTAAATTAGCGACTGTTTTGACAATATCATTAATACTGTTTTCGATTGGCAAACCTAATAATGGTTGATAGTCTGCCAAGATTACGGGGACATCACTAGGAGTTTTATAGGCGACTTTTTGCCCCCCAGCGAGGAGGAGGGACAATACTTCGTCATACCAGAATTCCCGGCTAGCTAAGTTAATAATTCTTAACACAACTGCCATGGCAATTGCGATGGCGAGGAAGAGAGATAGTTTAGATTTACTCATTCTAGGTCATTAATAATTAGGTCTCGTTATCATCTCAATGACTGTCCAGATTAATGATAGTAGCAATGTTTCTTTCTGTACCGCAACTATTGTTGAATAATGTTTGCCTCATAGATAGGATACTTACCAAAAGTACCCAAATTTTTCAAGTTAATGGCAAATCTCTGATTACCTCGGTCAAATTTTAAAGTATCGGGATTTGCTGATGGCGGATGACACTCCTCATGGGGATAGCAGATATAAGTAAATTTATTCTGCCCTTGTTCGACTAAAGCTTGACCTAATTTTACCAGCTTATCGCTATCTTCTGCCCTCAAGAATAATTTATCTTGCTTTAACCCTGGTTGTAGGGCTTGTGCTACAAATTGATGAGACATGGCAATGACTTGATTTGGATCTTTGTCTAATATTTCCAGGGCAGGTAAAATTCCTTGATGATTTTTTTTGAGGAATAATTTTGCCTGATAACTATTCTGGCTAATTCCCAATATCAAGAGGATTGAAACAATACAGAGGAGGGAGTATTTGATTGGTTGAGGATTATTTTTCCAAATTGATTCCAACTGAGTCACCACCAGCAAAGCAATCATGGGGATGAGAATCAATAAGAATCTAGCGCCCCATTGTTTCCCACCAGCGATTAAACCCGATGTCCCGACGGGAACTAATAATGACACTCCGATATTAAATAATAAACAGGATAGATATACTAAGGTCATTTTTCCAGTAAATTTTATTTTAGTCCTCACCAATAAAGATAAGGCTAAGTATCCTAAAGAGCCAATCGAGTATATCAGCCGCCACTTGGTATCTGTCAATAAAGCCAGCACCATAAATGTCATGACTAAGTAGATAGCATAACCGCTGAATGTTTTGAGATTGAGACTTACCTTATCTGGAGAAAAGACACAGGCAATTTGGAGGTAAATTATGGCAAAAAATGCCAGGGGGAAGAAAACAAAGCTAGTTAATCCCAATCCCTGGAAATTCTTCCAGCCATCTAATAATCTCTGAGACAAAGATTCTGCAACAACCTGAATCGCATGAATCCCCAAAGGATGTCCGTAAATTAACTGATTCCAGAGAAAGAATATCCCAATAGTTACCAGGGTACTGACGAGAAAGATTTCCTTACGTTGAGACAACCAAGATAGCTGACTGAGATGACAAATATTGTTCAGAAAACTGAGATTACTCCAATTGGATATAGCTATAAAATAAACCAAGATAATTAACAGAAAAGCTAGGCATAAAAATTCCGGTCTAAACCAAACAGCACTCCCCATAAAAATACCACTCAAAATAGCTTCTTGTTTAGACAAAGATTGAGATCTCTTAGGAATTAATAACATCGCCGCCCCATGGAAAGCGAGGAAAACAGCCAGAGAATGTTCCCAATACATCGCACTGTATATAGATAAAGGCGAAGCAAAGATCAGAATCAATAATGCAATCGCAGTACTAACTCTTGTCAAGTTTAGCCGTTGACAGGCAAAATAAAAACTTACCCACATTGCCCAGGTTGCTACCAGAGGGATGACGTAGAATCCCCGATAACCGAAAAGGGCATAAAATGGCGCTGTAATTAGAGGAAAAGTAAAAGGGAATGTAATGTAATAGCGATTATTGAAGTTATAGACAAATGGTTCTTGAAACGGATACAATCCCTCTTGCCAAAGATTCCTCACCCAGGTTTCCGATGGTGGTGCTAAGTCGAAGCGAAATTGACCTATACTTAATTGTTTAGCTAATAAAGCTTTAAGTCCAGCATCGCCACTAAAGAAGACTCCTTCAGGAATTTGCCCTTGTAAGTACAAGGAAAATAAAATGCCGAATCCGATAATAATTAAGGGTAAATTATCTGGTTTAATTTTCATAGCTTAATCTCAAACTGGGGAATGGCTAGCGAGGAGTAGAGGAAAGAAATATTTTCTGGCATCTTGTCTGAGTTGCCAAATTTAAGATCTCAACAGACAATAAGGGAATAGACTGTTAAATTAATAATGGAATCTGCCCCCTTACCTCTTATCTGTCATTAGCATCTAATGTCGATACAGTACAGCTTACCTTACAGGATATAATTGAACATCCCCATCGTAACTCAGCAACTCAAGTCGTCAAGATATTCCGCAACAGCGGTCAGAAAATTGCCCTCAGCGCTAGGATTGACTGTAGTAGTGGTGCGGCGACAATTCCCATTGCCGGGATAGGGAAGCGCCATCCCTTCAAGAAAAAACTGCCTGAATTCCCAGAATAGGAAGCCATTGTCCTAGAAAATTGGTAGGATAACTCCGCTCCCTATTTTCCCCAATACTGGGGATTTGCGCCGATTTAGCACGCGAGCAAGTTAATAAGCCCCCTTGATAAATAACCCATCAGTAGGAAAAAGTTATACATTAATCGTCAATCAATAGAGGTGTAAATGTGAAAATTAAAAGTGGTATTTCGATCCTTTTTTTCATCTGCATTATTGCTACGGCAGGAGGAGTTTTACTCCTAGCCGATATCGATCAAAAACAGTTACAAACTTGGTTGAGGCAAGCCGGGATATGGGCACCGCTCATTTATATTCTGCTTTATACAGTCGGAACCATATTAATTTTACCCTCAACCCCACTTAATCTCAGCGGCGGTGCAATTTTTGGCGTAGGGTGGGGGACAATGTGGACAACAGTTGCAGCAGTAATTGCAGCAGTAGTAGCATTTGCTTTTACCCGCACAGCAGGGAGAGAGATAGTAGCGAAAAAGTTTGCCGGAAAATGGGAAGCAATGGATGGAGAAATACGTCAGGGAGGCTTATTTTATATGTTTGCCATCCGACTATTACCAATTATTCCCTACGGGTTAGTAAATTTTGCCGCAGGTTTGACATCTATTCGCTTCAAAGATTATTTCATTGGTACGCTATTGGGCACAGTACCCGGAATCTTGCCTTTTGTGATGATGGGTGCAGGTTTGCGATCGCTCAAACAAGGTGATATATTACCGCTAACCTTTGCCTTAGCCTTGACGGGGATCTTGGTTGGGGTAGCGACTTGGTATCGCCGCCACCGTCAATCGCCACAGAAACGTTTAGAAGAAATCGAGCAATCCCGTTCATCAAACTCTATGGAAGATATTGAGTAGTATCATAACTCCTTTAATAAATATTATCTAAAAACCTTTGCGCACCTTGGCGTTAACCTTTGCATACCTTGGCGTTAAAAAATATAATCTCACTCAATATGAACAATCAACCTATCGATTCCATTCTCAACCATGCCCTAACAGGCAAAGACATCACACCTAACGAAGCGATTATTCTCCTCAAGCAAACCGATAAATCAGCCCTAGCCGCCATTCAAGAAACAGCCGATAAACTCCGCTACAAACAAGTAGGCGATACAGTCACCTATATTATCAATCGCAATATCAACTTTACCAATATTTGCGAACAGCACTGTAGTTTCTGTGCCTTTCGTCGCGATGCCAATACAGAAGGCGCTTATTGGTTAAACTGGGATCAAATACGCGAAAAAGCAGCCGATGCTGTCAGACGGAATGCCACAGAAATTTGTATGCAAGGGGGACTTAATCCAGAAGCAAAAATTAATGGTGCGACTTTACCCTATTATCTGAAGCTAGTCAAAACAATTAAAGATGAATTTCCTCAACTACACCTCCATGCCTTCTCTCCCCAAGAAGTGCAATTCATTGCCGAAGCCGATGGCATTAGTTATGAAGAAGTGATGCTAAAATTGAGAGATGCTGGTTTGGGATCGATGCCAGGAACAGCAGCCGAAATATTAGATGATGAAGTAAGACGGATTCTTTGTCCAGAAAAAACAAATACGGCAACCTGGTTAGAAATTATTGGCACAGCACATAGATTGGGCATCCCCACAACTAGTACCATGCTATCCGGACATATTGAAACACCATCACAACAAATAGCACATTTAGCCAAATTGCGATCGCGCCAACAAATAGCTCTCAATCGCGGCTATCCCGGCTACATTACTGAATTTATTTTACTACCCTTTGTTGGTCAAGAAGCTCCTAAACCTTTACGCCGTCGGGTGGGGAGGGATCAACCAGTTTTGTCAGATGCTCTTTTACTTACTGCAGTAGCACGGATATTTTTGGGAAATTGGATTATTAATCATCAACCCAGTTGGGTAAAATTGGGTTTATCTGGAGCTAAAGAAGCTCTTAAATGGGGATGTAACGATATTGGTGGGACATTAATGGAGGAACATATTACTACTATGGCTGGGGCTGTTGGAGGAACTTCTATGGAAGTAACAGATTTACAGGAAGCTATTAGTGGTTTAGGGCGTTATTTTCAGGAGAGAGATACATTATATCGGCATATTGCTAGGGTTAAATGAGATTAAGTCTCTCCTGATAACGTAAGCTGCTAGTTATAAATATTATCGGCGTTTAATCAATATTGCCAATCACCTAATTGGGTTGCTAAGAAATAGCGAACATGATCGACAAATACAGGACCGAATTGGTGCGTACCGTGTCCCATACCGGGTACGACATAACATTCTCCATCAGGAAATAGTTTCGCACAAGCTTGGGCATCTTTTGGCTTAACTAAGGGATCGTTTTTCCCGATGAGGAAGCGAACCCGACGCGGTGATTTGACATTATCAATATAAGTCATTGGGTTACAAGCACTACTATATTCGTCGGGATCTTTCAGATATTTAACTAATCGTAAAACGGGAACAATGGATTTCAAATCTGGCTGTAATTTTCTTAGTATTTCTTCCGCTAAATTCCCCAGTGGAGATACAGCTAATTCTGGTAAAATACTCGTACCCCAACTCTTCGCGAAACTCTGAAGATTGGCGTGTCCAATTGAACCAAGTAACCGCTGCCCAATCCCATGAGCGGTAAAGGCAAAAGCACTTTGGAGGACTCCCATACTGACACCAAATAAGGCAAGTCTATTATCTGTTAAATTATAGCGATCGCAACATAAGTCTCGCACCAATCCAATATCCCGTGCCGTAGAGCGGAATATCTGTAAGATAAGTTGAGTATCAAAGGGAATATTGCGATCGCACAATGGCTGAATTTCCTTTTGGACTATAGCCGAAAAAGTCCGCACGAGACTCCTTTCACCAGCTAGAGGCGTGTCAAATAAGGCAACCGCTATGCCCATTTGAGTGAGGGTGGGTATAATAAAAGCATTCAAACCATAAGGGGCACACATTCCTTGCAATCCGATGACTAAAGGAGTTTGGTGTCTGGGGCGATTTTGGGGGAGAAAAATGGCGACGGGGAAGCCACTAAGTCGTTCATCGATATCAGCAACTCCAGTAAAGGTGAAAGGTTGGTGTATCCAATAGCGATGACCAGTGATACCATGAAAGTTGATAGAGTCAGGATTGTAGATGGGCATAGAGTATTATTATAAATGAGAGACGCACTTGGACAGAGAGGAGAAGCAATATTTACAGTTTTGATGACCGAATTTCACGATCAATCTCGTCCCATTTTCAAGCCGCAGTTTTTAGGAGATAAATGGCAGTATGTTGATTTTATCGTTGAGTTGGTAGGGACTGAATCTATTATTCCTTATTTTTTCGTACAAGTCAAAACAACGAGAACAGGCTATACAAAGAAACTCAACCGCCTCAAGGTTAAAGTTCCTCAAGATAGTATACGTGGGATAGCCGCATATACAGCGCCCACCTACATAGTTGGTATTGATGAAGTCACAGAAAAAGGTTATATAGTTTCCGCGAATGCAGAAAATATTACCTCTTTATCTAGTTTATCTACAGCTTTTCCGATTAATAAAGCCAACAGAGAAATTCTCTGGCAAGAAGTCAACGATTTCTGGAGTAGCTACAGAAATAACCTTTTATTTTCGCACTTTAACGATCCAGATTGGAGATAAAACCATGGTAACAAAAGAAAAAGAAGCTTGGTATATTGGACAACGTTCAGAGTCTCTTGCACTCATGTATTTGACTCGTCGCGATGACCTCATAATTTCCAGACAGCAACAGAATGCTAGCTTAGATTTTTTAGTGACACTTCTCAAAGATGGGAATTATACGGGGAGGATTTTTGGAGTTCAGGTTAAAGCCACAGTTTCTACACCTAAATTAATTGAACATAAAGATATTGTCGAAATTGAGATGGATTTAGGTTTAAGTCAATTCATGATTGAATTCCCTTTTCCCGTTTGTTTATTTTTTTTCACTCTGGCAAATGGACAAGGTTATTATAAATGGATTCTTGAACCTGTGATGGTAGAGGGTAATTATTCAAAGTTAACTTTGAATAATAGTAATGATTTTTACAGGATAAATAATGAGGGAATAAGTAATCTTGTTTCTACGGCAAATGGATGGTATGATAGTCGTATATAGACTTGTATATGAATCGATCGTATAGATTTACCTGAGTATCTTGCTGTTGCTCAGGGAAATTATCTTGAGATCTGACTCAGGTAGATATGAGTTTACTGCCTCATGCTAATATCCTGATTGGTGGATTTCCCTGTCAGGACTTTTCATCATGTGGTCTTAAAAAAGGGCTTAAAGGTTCTAGGGGAGAATTATATAATGTAATGAAAGACTATATGAACCTGCATAAACCAAAAATTGTAGTAGGAGAGAATGTACCCTTTTTAGAAAAACTTGAGAATGGCAACATTTTAAGGCATATCATCAATGAATTTGAATCAGTTGGATATAATTTTAAAATTTGGCATATTTATTGTCCAGATTTTGGATTGCCTCAAAGCCGAACCAGATTATTTTTAATTGGTGTAAGATCCGATATTTTAGCTTTTCCCAAACCGCCAACACCAGAATTATTTTTTCAATATGTTACAATCGATCGTGCTATAGGAGATCTTGTAGAAATTGATGATGAAACTATACCTAATCAAAGCCAGTATTTTGTAGCCACAAAAGCAACTAAAGGGGCTGGACAAGGAGATCAGAAATCGAAACAAGGAGAAATTGCTTACACAGTTAGAGCAAATATGAAAGCAAGAGTTCATTTTCATTATTTACTAGAACGCCGATTAACAGTTAGAGAATGTGCAAGGCTTCAGTCATTTCCCGATCAATTTGTCTTTCCCCATTCTGCCAGTCAAAATATGCTGGAAATAGGTAATGCAGTACCACCCATAATTGGTCATTTAATCGCCAATCAAATTTACAAGTTTATTCAAGAATTACTATAGATTGCTTAATACTGAAGACTAAAGCAAAAATGTTGTCCCAAAAAAGCACAATCTCAATAATTATTCTATCGTTACTAAGTTTTAGTTTATGTTTATTCCTAGGCATTTACCGCCCAGCTACCGGAATAGAACAAACGGAAATTCTTTGGGATACTTGGGGTGTGCCCCATATTTACGGAAAAGATTCAGAAAGTTTATTTAAGGCGATGGGATGGGCGCAAGGAAATAGCCACGGTAATTTAATTTTACAACTTTACGGACAGGCAAGGGGCAGGGCTGCCGAATATTGGGGCGAGAAATATGTGAAATCTGACAAGTATGTCAGAACAATGGCTATTCCGAAAAGGGCGGGGGAATGGTATGGGGCGCAAAGTCCAATTATGCGGGATTATTTGGATGCTTTTGCTAGTGGAATTAATGATTATGCTCAAGAAAATCCAGATAAAATTGAGGATAGGGTTAAGGTTGTTTTGCCAGTAAATGGGGTGGATGTTTTAGGACATATTCAGCGGGTAATTCATTTTAATTTTTTAATTAATCCTCAAAAAGTAGAGGCACTTGCTTCTCAGAAATCGTTTGTCAAGTTGTCTCGAAATTCACAATCTGTAGGGGCGAAGCATTCGGGGGATAACCTTTCGGCTTTACCCCAAATTCTCCATCCGAATGCTTCGCCCTTACCCAAGGATAACGTTACTTTACAAACAGGTTCCAATGCTTGGGCGATCGCACCCAAACATACAACCAGCGGCAATGCTATGCTATTAGCGAATCCTCACTTACCGTGGTCAGATTTATATCTCTGGTATGAAGCGCAGCTCACAGCACCAGGGATTGATGCTTATGGAGTGGCTTTGGTGGGGATGCCAGTATTTGCGATCGCGTTTAATAATAATTTAGGTTGGACTTTTACTGTTAATACTATTGATGGCTGGGATAGTTATAGTTTGACATTAGCAGATGGCGGGTATTTGTGGGATGGAAATGTTCGTCCTTTTGAGACAGAAACTCAAACATTAAAGGTAAAACAAGCAGATGGTACGCTGCGGGAAGAGAAATTAATTATCAAACGTTCAATTCACGGTCCCGTAGTAGGAGAAAATAAGGGAAAAGCGATCGCATTACGAGTGGTTGGTTTGGATAAATCTCAGATTATGGCACAATTCTGGGATATGGCGCGGGCTAGGAATTTACAAGAATTTGAAACGGCAATTAAACCCTTACAATTGCCCATGTTTACCATTATGTACGCCGACAGAGAGGGAAATATTCTCCATCTATTTAATGGTGATATACCCATCCGTTCCCAAGGAAATTGGCAATATTGGCAAGGTATAATTCCTGGCGACAATTCATCAACATTATGGACAAAATATCATCCCTATCAAGACTTACCTCGCCTCCTCAATCCACCTAGCGGCTGGTTACAAAATGCTAACGATCCACCTTGGACAACTACATTTCCACAGGTACTAAATCCTGATGATTATCCAGCTTACATGGCTCCCAAATTTATGGGTTTTCGCGCCCAACGTTCCGTGCGGATGCTGATGGAAAAGCCCAAAATTAGCTATGAAGAAATGATTGCTGATAAATTCTCATCTCGGATGGAATTAGCGGAGCGAATATTGGATGAATTAATTGCCGCAGCCAGGAAATCTGGGAGTAAATTAGCAATGGAAGCCGCTGATGTTTTAGCCGCTTGGGATAGGGAAGCAAATGCTGATAGTAGAGGTACGGTACTTTTTGGGATATGGGCTATATCTATGCCCAATTCTAATTGGTTTACTACGCCTTGGAATGCTAAATCACCCCTGACAACTCCTGATGGTTTAGCAAATCCTGATGCTGCGGTAAAACTACTGGAAGGAGCTGCAAATACAGTTAAATTAATCTATGGTTCCTTGGATATACCCTGGGGTGAAGTGGTAAGATTACGTTATGGAAAAGTTGATTTACCCGCGAGTGGTGCGCCGGGAATGTGGGGAAGTTTTCGGGTAATTGATTTAGCCCCAACAAATGATGGACGTTTTCAATCTTTTGGTGGGGATAGTTATATTGCGGCGATTGAATTTAGCAATCCAGTTAAGGCTAAGGTATTGAATGTTTATGGGAATGCGACTCAACCTGGATCGCCCCATATTGGCGATCAGTTAGTCTTATATAGTAAGAATCAATTGCGTCCAGTTTGGCGTAGTAGGCAGGAAATTGAGGATAATTTGGCGGGAAGGAAGGTTTTTTGAGGGTTGGAATTGGTGAGATTATTTGTGGGGGTGGGTTGAGGGAGAATTAGATTGGGTTTGGTTGAATAGATAATTTACATTAGTTGCAACAACTACCAGCAACAACCCGCCAGGGATTTTAATCCCTGTCTAATAGCTTAAATCGGTTGAAACTTAGATCTTGCACCATTCTCGATAGCAGGGAGGCAGAGCCTCCAAACCCTCGTTCCCAGGTTCAACCTGGGAACGAGAATCTATCCTTATATAAAGTAGTATCTGCCACTTCCACAATGAGGAAAATATCGCTGGGAGTCGGTGGGAGGAGAACCGCTTTCAGATTCCTTTTTCTCAATCAGGGTATTGGGTGTTAGCAATATTTTAACAAAATTTATACAGAATTAACCTCTGGAACAACCTTTATGAGCAAAGACAGAAGTATAATTAAAATAATAATCTCTCTCAGAAGGTAGTACCGTGCCGAAGATTGCGATTGAAGTACCTGAAGAACTCTATAACCAACTAGCACAAGTCGGAGAAAATCTCCCCGAACTTTTGCGTATGAGTCTCCAGCAACCACCATTACCTGCTCATATTTACCGCTATATTCTCAATTTTATTGCCAGCCAACCCACACCTGAAGCAATAGCTGCTTTTCGCCCCACACCAGAGATGCAACAGCGTTTGCGTAGTTTACTTTTGCGCAGCCAAGCTGGTGAACTTACTCCCACAGAGGAAAGAGAATTGAATGAATATGAGCAGATTGAACATTTAGTTATTATGCTCAAAGCAGGTAGTTTAGCAAATTTTGTTAGTGCGCCGTGAGTACAACTTATATTTCAGCAGCACTCCGCCGCCTTGTTGAAGAAAGGGCTAATCGTATCTGCGAATATTGTCTTTTACCTGCGGATGTGGCTTTCTTTCCCCATGAAGTCGATCATGTCATTCCCGAAAAACACAATGGTGAAACAAACGCCAATAATTTGGCATTTACTTGTTGGCGGTGTAATCGTCATAAAGGTACAGATTTAGGTTCTTTCGATCCGGAAACAGGAAGATTTAGTTTTCTCTTCAATCCACGTACTCAGCAATGGATTGAACACTTTATATTTGATGATTTAACAATTGTCGGATTGACTCCTGAAGGTCGTACAACGGTAAGATTACTGCAATTAAATAAAGAAGATCGAATAGCAGAAAGACAACGAATACGCGATGCCTCTGGCGGACTTAGCCATCCCTCTCTATAATTAAGGAATTGTAAATTAAAATGGGTGCTAAGTTGCTGTCATAATTGTTAATTTTAGCGAAAATCCGCGATACCGAAGGTGAGCGAAGCTATCGCACCCATCATCAAACTCGCCATTAAACCCGACAGTGGTTTGAACCACTGCCGGGTTATCGCTACTCCTGCAAGTTGTCAGTTTCAACCGACTTAAGTTGTTAGAGGTGAGAATTTATTCTCTGTCGGGTTTTCAACGGTATGGAAGATATTAGATGCGTAGGGTGCGTCAGATTGATAGGTTAGGGAAATAGGGATTGATTTTGATATGCTGAAGCACCTGACAAACTCAATAAGGTTGAGTTTCCTTTCGTCAACCCAACCTACTAGCTACAAACTATGCTCTTGGAACAATTAGGAAACGACTGGGGCTGTTGGCAGCAATTGTACGAGTATTATAGAGATAACTCGTTCCATTAAACCAGTAACTCGATTCAGAAATAAGAATTGTTCCATCGCTGTTAACTCGTTCAACTACAGCAACGTGATTTGATTCCCATTGAGCAATCGCACCAACTTGAGGAGTAGATGATATGGTTACGCCTCTTGCTGCGGTATTTTCCCAAGTAGAGGCATTCCCGTACATACTATCCAAAGCATATTTACTATAGCCTAACTGTTGTAAACGACCATTGACATACCAAGTACAGTTGCCTAATGAACCATCGAGGTGATTAACTGTTGAACCAGAATACATTGAGTTTGGTGCGTATCCACTTTGCCAAAAGATATTATTTTGGCGATATGCAGCAAGATTCCAATCTACTGCGATTCCAATTGTTGAACTTCCTCCTCCAACAGGATTAGTAGGGGTAGCATTTAAGGACAGATTGTAACTGGTATCACCACTGAAAGGAAAGACTCGTACATAGTAAGTCCCAGTACTTAACTGAGTATTAATCGATTCCGAGCTACTACCACTAAGACTAGAACTAGTAATTACACTACCAGCACTATTGAGTAATTGCACATCGGCATCAGCAGTTAATCCAGTTAAACCCAAACTGAAATTACTTTGACTACCCACAGTGAAACGATAGTAGTCATTAGTATCAGCACTTCCCACCCAATCACTGAAACTGCGAGAACTATTTAAAGTCCCAATATCGCGAGCTGCACTAGTACTATTTCCCGCATAATCAGGCGGTGCAACCGGAGTAGCATTTAAAGACAGGTTGTAGTTAGTGCTACCACTGAAAGGAAAGACTCGTA
>DOIX01000343.1:12062-27482 GCA_003511885.1 Cyanobacteria bacterium UBA11153 | reverse complement strand
GAAAACTTGGTCTTTATTGAGAAGAAAGTACCAAAGAATGGGGATTCTGCAGGCATGAGTACTTGCTCTCAAAAATATTAAGAAAGATCCTTATAAAGGATAGCTTATTAAGGGGGGAGCAAGAGGTCAACTGTCAATTGACAATTGACAACTGCGATACTTTTAACTTTGTGGGAATTTCAATTAAAAATTCGGTTCCGGCTCCAACAGCAGAAGTACAGGTTAATCTACCACCATGTTTTTCCACCACAATCTGATAGCTGATAGATAATCCCAATCCAGTACCTTTTCCAATTGGTTTGGTGGTAAAAAATGGCTCAAATATCCGCCGTTGTACTTCTTCAGTCATGCCACATCCATTATCTGCGATCGCAATTTCCACCCATTCCGATTCCTTCACTTCAGTGCGAATCCTCATCTTAGGCGATATGGCATCTTTTCCTCTTACTGCTTTAAGTGCGTCAATCCCATTATTAATAATATTCATAAATACTTGATTTAACTGTCCAGCATAGCATTGAACAGTAGGCAAATTACCATAGTTTTTAATTACTTCGATTTCTCCTGAATCTAGCTCTGATTTTAACCGATGCTCTAGGATTAATAAGGTGCTGTCAATCCCTTGATGAATATCAACTTCTTTCAAGTCTGCTTCATCATAGCGAGAGAAATTCCGCAAACCATTAACTATCTCCTTGATTCGTTCAGTTCCTATTTTCATAGAGGCGAGTATTTTCTCAAAATCATTAGCGATAAATTCTAAATCTATGTCTTCAATATGGTTGGCAATTTCTGGTGCAGGATTGGGATAATATACCTGATAGAGATTGACAAGTTTTAAGATATTGTCGCTGTATTCACTGACATAATTCAAATTCCCGTGAATGAAGTTAGTAGGATTATTAATTTCATGGGCTATCCCGGCAACCATTTGTCCCAATCCAGACATTTTTTCAGCATGAATCAGTTGAGATTGGGTGGCTTGAAGATAGGATAATGTTCGTCTTAGTTTTTCTTGCTTTTCTTGTAAATTAGCTGTACTTGTTTGAATCTCAGCCGCCATAAGGTCAAACGCTTTAGAAATTTGTGCTAATTCATCGGAACCATTTAAGTTGGCTCTTACCTCTAAATTACCCTTAGCTAAATTTTGGCTAGTACCAACAAGTTTCGCCACTCTCAAAGTTAAGATTTTGTAGAAAAATAACCAGAGAATTGTGCAAATTAGAGTGAGAGTAGCGCTATGAACTAGAAAACGCTTCAAAGCATCTCGATATGCCTGAGCTTTGAGGGCATAAAGGTTATACTCTAATAATAATATCCCCACTCGCGATGGTAAAATATTTTCCGACGCAGGATCTAATATAACTGGATAAATTGCCCAGATTTTTTGTCCATCTTCTGATATAATTATCTGACCAGAACGATTTTTCCGGACTTTAACAATTGCTGATAATTGCTTTGCTGCTGGTGTATCATGAATGAAGAGATTGCGCAGGGCAAACCGAGTTGATAAAATTACTCGATCGTTTTCATCGCAAAGTAATGCTAATTCCAGATGAGGTGCGGCTCCAATTTGACTTACGATCAGATCGATGCCTTTAGTTTTACCATAGTGGTATTGGTACTCTAATAAACCTGATGTTTGACTAGCAAAGAATTTAGCCTCTTCAATGATATCCTGTTCTGTACGAGTATTTGATTGGGAAACTTCTCTTTGAAAGGAAATTAATCCTAAGATACTGCCAAACAATAACAAAATTACTGGAATCGAGAATCTCAGCGGCAAAGGAAAGCGATTCATTGTCTGTGGTTAATTATTTGTGGTTAGTTGTTTGTGGTTAGTTGTTTGTGGTTAGTTATTTGTTATTTGACAATACCTAGCCAGCTTCCTTTATTCCTTGTTTGCCCAGAAACGAACAATCAACAACCAACAAATAATAACCAATAAAGAACAACTATAGCAGTTGACAGTTGATTTTTAAAAATTGACAATTATTTAAGAAGAATAAAGCCATTTATATAGCAATGGTTTAAGCCTCTATTCATGACGTTATTTCTGCTAATACCGATGTGGCAGTTGCTATATTTAAAGTTTGATATTTTTCACCAATTGGTCATTTAGTAATGGGTTGGGATCTAGATTTTGCTTGAGGAACCTATTGTTTGTCATAAAATTAGATAGTCTGTTAATTCCATTGAGAAATGAAGGATCGGTTTTTCCTAAGAGTTGTTGATTTTCCTCAAGATTCAGTAACCGGACACCATTGAGAGTTTTTTTGAACTGTTCCGTGGTAACACCTTGTCGCTGTGCCATACGACGAGACGCATCTTCAGGATTTTTATTGATGTAATCTAGAGCCTTAAACCAAGCAGTTAATAACACTTTCATTTGAGTAGCATGGGTATTTACTAAATCAGCATTGCCAATTAGGGTATCGACAACTTCTCCCGGAATTTGGGATGTATCAAATATCGATTTAGCACCACTAGCAAGTAAATTAGAACGAGGTGGGCCATAAGTAACTACAGCATCGACGCTATTTTTGCGGAAGGCTTCTTCCTGCTGAGGTATTTCCAGAGGAATTGTTTTGACATCTTGGAGAGATAAGCCAACTTTTTCTAAACCGCGAGTCAGGAGAAATAATCCCAAGGTTGAGGATTCTAAGCCAACTTTTCGCCCTTTGAGACTTTGGAGATTTTTAATCTCTGGTTTAGCGACAATACCATCTGCACCATCAGAAAAATCGACGATGAGAAAAATACGAGTATCTGGATTAGTTTCTGCTATTTCCAAAACCGTATTCAGGGAAGCGGAAGTCATTTCGACATCGCCATTCCGAAAAGCCCTCACTCTTTCTGTATTAGAGGCATATTCTACGATTTGAATAGGTGTATCGCCATAGTAACCGAGGTCACGGGCTAGATGCAAGGGTTCATATCCAGGCCAAAGATTGGTGGCAATCCGCAGGGGAGCAAGAGATTCCTGAGTGCAACTGCTGATTATAATCAAAATTGCGATGCCGAAGGCGAGCGAAGCTCTCGCAAAACTTAATAATCTCCAAGGTAAGCTAAAACCTAGCATCTTTATTTCTCCGATTAGCGCCATCTGATGGGAAAGGCAATCTAGGACTAAACTAGTTGATAGTGGATAGTTGACAGTTGATAGTTGATAGTGGATAGTTGATAGTTGACAATGGACAATTGTCCATTGTCCATTGTCAACTGTCCATGGCATTTTTAGTCAATATTTCTGTTAGTGCTTCTTTAGCAGTGGGATATTGATACTGAAAACCATAATTAAGTGTACGTTTAGGTAAAACTTCCTGTCCTTCTAAAACCACACTTGCTCCTTCTCCTAATAAAGCTTCTATGGCAAAACTGGGCACAGGTAGCCAAGAAGGGCGATGCAAAACTTCACCTAATGTATGACAAAATTCTGACATCCTGACAGGATTTGGTGCAGTAGCATTGAGGACACCTTCAATTTGGGATTGAGTTAATGCTGTGATGATTAAATTTACTAAATCATCGATATGAATCCAAGAAAACCACTGCTTACCCGTACCAATTGGTCCCCCGGCAAACATTTGGAATGGCGGCAACATTTTGGCGAGTGCCCCTCCATTACCTAAAACTATGCCAAAACGTAAAATAACTAAACGAACCCCAGGATCTTTAACTTTCATAGCTTCCCCTTCCCAAGCTTGACAAACTTGGGCGAGAAAGTCATTACCAGAGGGACTATTTTCATCAAAAGTAGCAGTTTCGCTAGTACCGTAATAACCGATGGCAGAGGTGTTAATTAATACGGCTGGTTTGGGATTAGCTTGGGCGATGGCTTCAACAATTTTTTGGGTTACTAACTGACGGCTATTGAAAATTTCTTCCTTACGTTGGGGACTCCAGCGATGTTCGGCAATCGGGACACCTGCTAAATTTACCACAGCATCACAACCTGCGATCGCATTTTGCCAGGAACCGGATACTGTGGGTGTATAGGCAACTATCTCTAATTTTGGGAACATCCGCGCTGCTCCCGTGGGATTGCGGGTTAAAATTAGGGGTTGATGATTTTGAGATAGGAGTCGTTTTACTAACCGACTGCCCACAAATCCAGTTGCTCCAGTAATTGCTACTTTCATTAATCTTCCTTACCTTCTCATTTAAGGTAGTGCTACATTTTAACTAATGTACTCTATTCCGAGGAGATTTTAAACTCAAAACTCACTTATTGAAGTTATGGGTTTTAATTATTGAGTTTTCCCGCTGTCACCATAAGCCATGCCATTAGCTTCAGCATAGCGGTTCATAAATCGCATGAATCGTTCCCAATGATCTTCTCTCTCAATTTCAAACTGACAATCCACTCTTTCTAAGTCATCTCCATCATCGCCGCCAAAGATAAATTTCACGGAAGAAGGTTCAACGCTAATCGTGCCTTCCTCATCGATTAACATGAGGGAATTACTAAACTTTTTGGTAAAACTGTTGAATTTTTCCAAAGCCTTTAATGATTTGAAGCTCATGAGTACGTTGCGGATACCGGAATGGCGGCTTCGGCGTAAGCTGACGTTACTTAGTTCTTCGTAAATCCCTTCAAAAAATTGAATGGATGGAATTTGGGTAATCATGTTAAATTAAATTTAAGGGAATAATAAATTTATTATACAAAATTTGCGATGCCGAAGGCGAGCGAAGCTATCGCTCCCACCTAGGGGCTGTCAGGATGAGTCTCATCTAGCGGTACAAATATAGATTAGGACATTCTCTTTCTGCTTATCCCCCTTTTTTCAGGTTGGCTCGGGGGGATCAAAACCTCCTAATCTCAAGGTGCTATAGCAGTAACCCATCACCCAGCTCGACTTGCCCCACTAAACTTCCCCCAAATCAATACTATTCCGATTCAGGCAGATAGAGATTAGGATCGAGGATAGAGACTCTCTGCTAAAAAAAGTCAACCATGAAGCAAACGCAACAAATTCTCTCTCAATTACCAGGCGATATCCTCAGCCGTCTCCGCAACACAGATAAACTTTGGCAAGCACTGCGGGAGAATACCACACCTATTCCTACAGGAGTCAAAGAAAGCCAAGATACTTTAGGAAGCACAGACTGGGATGTGGTGATTTGTGGCGGTACATTGGGAATAATGATGGGGGTAGCCTTGCAAAAGCGAGGTTGGCGAGTTGCTTTAATTGAGCGGGGAATTTTGCGAGGGAGAGAGCAAGAATGGAATATTTCTCGTCAAGAATTGGCTGTATTATTAGAATTAGAACTTCTATCTGAGGCAGAATTAGCAATTGCGATCGCCAGCGAATATAATCCTGGTAGAGTTAGCTTTTTTGAGGGATCTGATTTCTGGATTCGAGATGTTCTCAATATGGGAATTGACCCAGTTTTCCTCCTTAATGCCCTGAAAATTAAATTTATGGAAGCTGGCGGTAAGTTATTGGAAAACACTGCCTTTGGCTGTGCCATAATTCATCCCGATGGCGTTCAATTAGAAGCAAATCATCAAAACCCTTTTACCTCTCAACCCTCATCTATCACTTTAACCACCCGATTACTTATTGATGCTATGGGACATTTTTCTCCTATCGTACAACAAGCACGGCAAGGGCAAAAACCGGAAGGGGTATGTTTAGTTGTCGGTAGCTGCGCCCAAGGCTTTCCTCAAAATGAAACAGGTGACTTAATTGTATCTTTTACGCCTATTCAAAATCAATGTCAATATTTCTGGGAAGCCTTTCCTGCCAGAGATGGGAGAACAACTTATTTATTTACTTACTTAGATGCCCATCCCCAACGCCCTAGCTTAGAATTTCTCTTAGACGAATACTTCCGTCTCTTGCCAGAATATCAAAATATCGAATTATCCCAACTTGACTTTAAACGAGTGCTATTTGGCTTTTTTCCCTCCTACAAACAAAGCCCAACTCGAATGCCTTGGGATCGAATTTTACCAATAGGTGATAGCAGCGGTACTCAATCTCCCGTCAGTTTTGGCGGTTTTGGTGCGATGGTGCGACACCTCAAACGCTTGACAGAAGGGATTGATGAAGCCCTCAAAGGTGATTTTTTGGGCCAAGATGCGATCGCACAGCTACAGCCATATCAACCCAATATTGCTGTAACTTGGATGTTTCAACGCGCTATGAGTGTGGGAATCGACCAAAAATTAAATCCCAATCAAATTAATCAACTTTTAACTGGTGTCTTTCAATCTATGGCTCAATTAGGAGACGATGTACTTCGCCCATTTCTCCAAGATGTGGTGCAATTTTCTGGACTATCCAAAACTTTACTATTAACTTCTGTAACTAAACCAGGAGTAGTTATCCCAGTGATTCCTCATGTTGGCTTGACTACACTATTAAATTGGATGGTGCATTACATAAATCTGAGTCTTTACAGCAGTTTGTATCCCCTAGGAAAGATGATGATGAAACCAGTCAAAAGATTACCACCTATAACTCAATATTACTATCACCGTTGGCTGGACGCATGGCATTATGGTTCAGGAGGCGATTATTAAATGTGGGAATAGTATTGCCGCATTAAATAGTACTTAAATAACAAACAACCAATAACAAACAACCAACAAGCAGCATGAAATTACTAAAGCGCTTGATTATTGCTCGGCGCAAAATTAGCATCACCACCAAATTTAACTTTTCATTTATTGCCCTCCTCTTGTTAATTGGGATTGTGGCAATGACCGGATTTTTTTCTCTGCGGCAGATGGAAGATGAAACAGAAAAAGTAGTACTGACTAGTATTGAAGTTCAACGTGAAGGTTTCAGAATGGATGGCGCATTAAGGAATGCACGTCGATTAGAAACCGAGTTTTTTCTCCAATGGCCTAGTATTAGTTCCTCTAGTAAGAAAATCAATGATTTTCGTCAGTCACATCGCCAAGAAATTGACAAAGTACTAGATATTAGTAGCGAATTACAAGAGATTTTAGCTAAGGCGCAGGGAGGTAGTGGCAAAGACAGCAGTAATGCCAATTTAGTGGAATATGCGGAAATTGTCGAACAGTATTCCCGCAGTTTTCAGGAAACTATTGCTTGGGTGGGGAATTTGGGAATTGATAATGTTGGGGTGTTGGAACAACTCGATCAAAATTCAACTCTTTTAAGCAGTAGACTGCAACTATCTGATAGTCCAGAATTGCTAGCTTTATTTCAAGAAATGAAGTCTAATGAAAAAGAATACTTATCAACTCGTCAGCCAGCCAAAATGGAGTTGATGTATCAAGCCGCACAGAGATTGCGAGATCGAATTTCCGTTAGTGCTAAGTTAGATACTATCGAACGTACTCAAGGATTAAAATATTTAGATAATTATCTGTCAGTTGCCCGAGATATTGTCAAACTTGATGGTGAAATTCAGGAAAAAATTAGAAAATTCGACGAGCAAGCCGAAGCCTTATCCAACAAACTAGTCGATATTGCCAATGCCGAAGCCAAGCGTACCTATTCCATCATTGCCCTCACCAGTCGCGCTGCTACCATATTACTAATTGTCGCAGTTGCGATCGCAATTATTGCCGCTGTCACCATTGCCCGACAATTTGCTTCGGCTTTAAGGAATTTGGCAATCGAACAAGCGAAGTCAGAAAGACTACTCCTCAATATTTTACCAGAACCAATTGCCAAGCGGTTGAAGCGAGAGGAATTGACAATTGCCGATCATTTTTCTGAGGTAACTGTTTTATTTGCCGATATTGTCGGTTTTACTGAGTTAGCTTCTAACACTTCTCCCATTGAGTTAGTGGAAATTCTCAATGAAATTTTCTCGGAATTCGATCGTTTAACAGAAATTCATAGTTTAGAAAAAATTAAGACTATTGGCGATGCGTATATGGTAGTAGGTGGATTGCCAATGCCCATGCCTAATCATGCTGAAGCCATCGCTCAAATGGCGTTAGATATGCAAACAGTTATTAAGCAATTTTGCCAAGAAACTGGTAAAACTTTTAATATCCGGATTGGCATTAATACTGGACCAGTTATTGCAGGTATTATTGGTACGAAAAAGTTTATCTACGACTTGTGGGGTGATACGGTAAATATCGCCAGTCGTATGGAATCCCATGGATTACCTGGTAGAATTCAGGTGACAGAAGATACTTACAAATTATTAAAAAATTACTATCGATTTGAGGAAAGGGGACGGATTCAAGTTAAAGGTAAGGGAGAAATGAATTGTTATTTACTGAAGAACAAAAAGATTATTCGTTATTAGTGGTTTGTTATTGGTTGTTTGTGATTGGTTTATGGCTAATGGCTAATAACTAATGGCTAAATGAATTGTTATATGTGTAGCAGTACCAAAACGGATTAGGACAACAGATTTGCCTCAAAAGGGAACGGGGAACGGGGAAATGTCCTAACATGTTTGCGTAGTGCTATAGTTCCCAGTAGTTGGACTTTATAGCTAAAAAGTGGTTAACTCGAACAGTAGGGAGGAACTAAAACAAACAATGGCTAAAGATCGGTTTCACGATGCAGTCAGGCACGGTTTAGAAAAAGAACAATGGATTATTACCGACGATCCATTAGAACTAGAATGGGAAGAAATCACAGTTAAAATCGACTTAGCTGCTGAACGCCTGATTGCAGCCGCACGGGGCGAGGAAAAAATTGCAGTTGAAATAAAGAGCTTTATCAGCACATCCGCAATCAATGATTTTCATACGGCTTTAGGACAGTTCTTGAACTATCGAATTATGCTAGAAGTCAATGAACCGGATCGCCAAATCTATTTAGCCGTACCCCTTGAAACCTATCAAACATTTTTTCAAAGTCGTTTTGCTAAAGTCGCGATCGCCCGACATCAACTCAAACTTATTGTTTACAATCCCATAACTGAGGAGATTGTCCAATGGATAAATTAGAGCGTTATCGGTATTGCATCCAAACCTTGTTGGAAAAGCACAGTCAATTTCAATCCCGAAATGAAGATGTAGAGAACCAGCTATTTTTCGATCCGGTACGCGATCGCTATCAACTCATGCGAGTGGGTTGGAAAGGTTTAGAGCGAATTTATTACACCCTTCTACACTTCGATATAAAAGATGGAAAAATCTGGCTTCAACGCAACGCAACAGATATTGATGTCGGTCAAGAATTGCTAGAAATGGGTGTTTCTAAAGAAGACATTGTACTTGGTTTGCATCCACCTTACAAGCGTCCTTATACAGCGTATGGAGTTGCCTGAGATTAGACCTATAACCGACAATATATAGCGGTTTGCAGCCCCATGAGGTACACCTAAAACAACACTGAAAAAAAACTTTGTATATTATGGGTATACCTCACTCAGGTGAAATCCGCTATATTGCTGGTTGTGGATCAATTATGGAGGTTTGCGATCGCTTCGAGTGCTGTTTGTTATCTCCTATTTCCATCCAAACAACTAACCAACAACCAACAACCAAATCCATTCTAAGCTGCTGCGCAGTTAAATTGTATCTTCTAAAAAAGAGTCGCATTGGCTCAAATCCTTCCCCACTCCCTATTCTCTACTCCCTATTCCCTGTCTTCATTATTCGATTTAGCCGCTTATCAGCTTATTCTATAGCCGCTAAGAAAATTTTCTTGAGGGGATGCTTGATTAAATCCTTTAAAGTTTCACTTCCCGCTTCTTTTACACCATTCATAATCGTCGCTTTCAAAGTAGAATTACCCTCCATCTGCTTGATAGCCGCAGCAACCACAATTACCTTTTCTAATGGCGTATTAGTGGGATAACTTGCCGTTAAATCTTGCAATAATTTCTCAATTTTTTCTATTACTACTGACCATTTAGATTTCGATAAATCTCGATCGATTCCCTTGAGTAGTGCCTCAACCTCCATAATCTCTTTCGGCAAGTTGGTAGGGAAAGGATTATTCTGTATCTGCGGTGGAGTTTTTTCTATCGCTGGTGGTGGGTTAAATACTATGGGTTGAGGTGGATAAGGAATTTCCTCAATCTTTTGTACCCAGTTAGGTGATATGGGTTGAGGTGGTTCATAAATTTTATCTATCTCTGGCGATAATTTAGGCGATACAATTGGATTTTGACTGGGTGGGATTTCCTCTGGTATTTCTACTACTGTTGGTGACAAGCTAGGTAGATTAGGATTAACCGCTACCCGATCATTTTGCACTGTAGTGACTGGATTGGGGTTAATAAAATTATCCCTATTTAAACCACGACGAACTAAGTTAATAAATTCACCAGGCGCAAAATTACCCTCTTCCGGCAGGCGTTGTGTTTCGCTGATACCCAGATAAACATATTCACAAATTACATCAGTCAAATTAATCTCGCTATTTGTTTGCCAGTTATCCAGACAAACTCCCGTAAAGATAGCTTTACTAAAATCAGTTTTGAGAGATTGAGTTTTTTCTAAGTTAGCACGGCTGAGATTTACCATGCTCAGATTGGCTTCGCTCAGATTTGCCAGTCTGAAGTTAACCTCGCTCAGATTAGCACCGCTGAGATTTGCCATTTTTAGATTGGCTTCGCTCAGATTTGCCTTAGTAAGATTAGCGACTTTCAGATTAGCCTCGATCAGATTTACCCAAGTCAAATTTGCTTCAATCAAGTTAGCTAACATTAAGTGTGCCCCACCTAAATCTGTACCCGCTAAATTAGTTTGATTTAAAGTTGTCCCTCTTAAATTTGCCCCTTTGAGATTTGCTCCTCTCAAATCCGCACCTGTAAGATTTGCATCGCTAAGATTTGCCATTCTCAAGTCTACCTCACAGAGATATGCTCCTGCCAAATTGACTTGATTCAGATTTGCCCTACTCAAGTCAGCACCACTGAGATCTGGTACGATGAAATAATTAGTTTCCCGCCATTGATTCCAAGCCTCTACTCCTTGTTTGAGGAGATCGAGATGTTGAGGATCTGCCATTGCTCGTCTATCCTTTTTTTCTATTTTATCCCAACTTACCCTATCCATAGAATAACCGATAACTCGATCGAGAGTCGGGAATCAGAAAAACCCCTCGTTTCCCGATTTTACTGATTCCTAATTCCCTATTGCCCGAAAGCTATCGCTGCATTTTGTCCCCCAAAACCAAAACTTAAACAAAGGACTCCTCCTACCTGACATTGACGTGGATTTCTGACTAAATCCAAATTAAAATCTGGTTCCCTTAATCCGACACAAGGGGGTAAAATTTGATGTTTCAAAGCCATCAAACAAAATGCCGCACCAATAGCACCAGAGCCTCCCAATGTATGACCAGTTGCGCCCTTAGTTGAACTAACGGCAACTCCATCAGAAAATAACTGTTGAATTAATCGCGCTTCATTGCGATCGTTTAACTGAGTACCTGTCCCATGAGCATGGATATAGTTAATATTATAGGGAGATAATTGACTCCGAGCTAAACATTGTTTAATTGCCAAAATTCCACTAGTACCGCTTGACAAAGGCGCACTTATATGGTGAGAATCACAAGTCAAGCCAAACCCTAAAACTCGCCCATAAATTGGCACTCCTCGACTTTTCGCTAATTCAGCCGACTCTAACACCAAAACCGCCCCACCTTCTCCTAAAACCAATCCTTCCCTTTGCTTATCAAAGGGATATAGCCCAGTTTTTGCTAAAGCCCCCATTTGATTAAATCCTGTTAAAGTCAAAGGCGTAATCGGCGCTTCCACTGCACCTGCAATTACTCGCTGACATTCACCAGTTTGAATCAATTCAAAGCCTCGTGCCAGCGCCCAAATTCCCGTTGCACAAGCCGCCATTGGTGCGAGTGCTATCCCAGTTGAGCCAATCTGACGTACAGTTGCGATCGCAGCCTGATGATGTAGCATCTCCAACCAATTCTCCAGTTTTGGGTGTGGGGTGTGGGGAGAGAGTTTTGATTTCTCAGTTAAAACTATCCCCTCCTCCCTCTCTTCCCCCTCTTCCCTTCCCTCCCCTCTTCCCCTCATCAATTCTCTTGCCAACTTCTCCCATGATGCTTGACAGCCCCGACTTGAGCCAATTACTACACCACAATCTGATATCGGTATTTCCAGATTTGCATCCTTAATCGCATCTGCTACCACTAGCCTAGTCAGGGTTTCTAAGTCTGTTGGTAATTTATCGATTATCCCTAGAGGTAGAGATGGTAAATCGGCAAATGGTTGATGTTGCTCAATTCCAGATTCATCCTTCAGCAGCCTCCACCAACTCGACTCTAGGTTACCCAAAGCCGAGATTACACCAACGCCTGTAACGACTACATCCACCTTATTCCCAATCAAATTTCTGTTATACTAAATATATCTTAAGCAAATCTTTATACTATCTGCTTCTTGGTTATTTGTTATTTGTTATTTGTTGGAGAATGGTCAATAGGTTATGGTCAATAGGTCATAGTCAATGAAGGATATGCAGTAGGAAAGAGGGAAGGAGAAACAACCATCCACCATCCACCATCCACCAACTACCATCCACCAACAACAACCGAATATCAGGAGTACTATCTACCATGCGAAAACAAACTTTCGCGACCGGATTTGTCCTATTCTATTTTATCTTGCCATTAAAGACAATGGCAGCAAGTTTCACCAGTATCTATGTCTTTGGTGATAGCTTATCAGATCCGGGCAACGTTTCCCAAGTTACGGGTGGTTTAATTCCCCAAAGTCTGCCATATCTTAACGGTCGTTTTTCTAACGGATTAAACTGGGTGGATTATTTAGGACAAGATTTAGGATTAAATCCTGTACCTGTTACTAAACTTACTTCTATCTTACCGAAGGAAGGGATAAACTTTGCTTTTGGCGGCGCGACTACCGCAAATACAAACACAATACCAATTCCTGGATTACCAGGATTGAATCAAGAGATTGAAACCTTTAAATCCCTTACTTCATCCCCAGACGCACATAGTCTCTATGTTGTCTATGCTGGTGCCAATGATTATCTAGGTGGAGGCGAAACAAATCCAGCCAATCCTGTTGGTAACTTGTCCCAAACAATTACCTCACTCTTCAACATGGGCGCTCGCAATTTTTTAGTGCCTAATTTACCAGATTTAGGAAATACTCCTTTGGGGCTAAGTCTGGGCAGTGCTGGCTCTAATGGACTCAATTTTTTGAGCGCAGCCCATAATGTTGGTTTGAGTAATGCCCTTGATGGGTTAAACAAATCCTTGAGCGGAATTAATATTATACCTCTTGATGTTAATTCTCTAGTCAAAGATGCCATCAATGGTAAATTGGGATTTACGAATGTGACAGAATCTTGCCTGACTAACTTCAACTTTCAAAGTCCGCCAGATTTTGATTACAATATTTGCGACACTCCAGACACCTATTTATTCTGGGATAATCTCCATCCCACAACAGCCGCTAATCGTCTGGTAGCTGATGCCGCCTTAGCCGCCATCGCAGATAATCAAAAATCAGTACCCGAACCTTCTGAGGATTGGGGTATATTTGCATTAGCAGCTTTGGGTGTCGGTGGGATGTTACAGCACAAATTGGCAAAGTCTCACTGATGAGGGCAATTTGATGAATGGGATTAGTGCAGCCTAAATATTTTCCAGAGATTTACTGGTTCTACCGTACTTAGTGTGCCAAACTATTACAAAATAATGATTGAAGCCATTGTCCCGCAAGAATACTTAGCAAAGGATAAGTCAAAAATAGCCTTTTTTTGAGTAAGTTGAGGTATAACTTGGTTCTTAATTATTTAAAATAATATTTTAGCACACTAAGTACGGTAGACCCGATCTATCAAAAACTCAATTACTCTTGTTTCCATAATTAATTTTTAGCCTCCAGTTATAAGTTTTATAAATTCTGCAATTTGCTTTGGTGATAATCTAGGAGTAGTTTCCAGAAGTTGAGTTGCTTCTGCTGTATCGTTAATAATATTTGGCAAATTAGCAATATTCATGTCTTGCAAAATCTGTTGCGATTGGCTGACAGGAATTATGTGTGGAGCAATTTTAGCAAACTCGGTTGGCGGAAGTTCGACGACAACCTCTCGCTCTAGGGTGCTACGAACATTTCCCAGATCTATCGGTGGCAATCCGAATCCTTTCCTAGATCCTAGTATAGCGCTACGCGCATACGTTAGGACATTCTCTGAAGGCAGCATCTACACAATCTCTAACCGTCTCATATTCTTTTAATATCTGCCTCATCAATGTCTTTAAAACCGCCCACCAATTTTCAATTTTATTTAAGTCTGGGGAATAAGAGGGCAGATACCAGATTTCGCAGCCCGCCGCTTCCACTAGTTCTTGAATCATCGCTCCCTAATGAAACGTGGCATTATCAATTATAATGATATCTCCGGGATTTAATTTAGGAATCAAGCAATTGGCTAGCCAGGTCTCAAATAAGTCTCGATTACAGGAGCCTTCAAACGTGAGCAGAGCAAACAAGGTTTTATCTCTCAGAGCGGTAATCCAACTTACTCTTTGAGTTCTCTTACCCGATTTTAGTGCGTAGCATCTTTCTCCCTTGGGACTGTAGCCATAGGGGTAATCTTCTCGATTATCAAATCCCGACTCATCGACATAGACTCGCCTCTGGGGTTCAATCTCGCTTAATCTTCTTTTGAATTCTTCTCGCTTGTTTTCATCTCTTTCTTGATAGCCGTAAGTTTTTTTTTACGAGTAATTCCTAGTTGTTGACAGGCATAGCTAACATTTTGTTGAGTCCAGCCTTCTCCCCATAGCTCAGCTATTTGTTTTTGAGTTTTATCTTTGTTTTGTGCGAGAAACTGACGAAACTTCTCACGGTCTTTTAGCTTGGGGACTTGTCCCCCTGACCCCAGTCTACTAGGGCGGACACTCCCCGTTTCTTGGACTCTTTTTAACCACAGGTCTAAAGTATTTCTACTGATTTTATAGAAACGACAGACCTGGCTCTTCTTCTCTCCTCTTTGAACGGCATCAATCGCTTTAAGGCGTAAATCGTCACTGTAGGCGGCTGGCATGATCGGATTTTAACATTGAGATACAAACAATCTTACCATTGTCCTAATCTAAGCGCGTAGCGCTATAAGAGAATTGGATTTCCCCCATACTTTTTGCCTTCTAGAGCAAATACCGTTGCAACTAAAGGATCAATTGATGCAGGTGAAATTCCCCTGATGGGGCGACAACTATGGTTGAAACCTTGACAGGCTATGCTTTTGAAGCCGTGCCAAGCCGGAAAAAACCACCCATATTAGGGAAAATTAGCCAGGAAATCTGGTGGTGTTCCACGAAACTATAATACTTGTGGCTGCCCGTATTTGAAAATAGTGTCAATAATACCCAAAAATCTACTCAATTTTCAGGGCAAATCAAAGCGCTACAAGCCAGACTGTGCAATGGTTTTAGCTATAGTTGTCGCCCCGTCAGCTGCGTGAGTCTTAGTCTGGTTATCTAGGCTTGCAAGATATAGCAACCGCCACAT
>DOIX01000343.1:6666-11740 GCA_003511885.1 Cyanobacteria bacterium UBA11153 | reverse complement strand
TCAACTGTCCACTGCTATATATCCCTTGCGAAAGTTGTTTCTTACAAGCCCCTGCCTTTAGGTAGGGGGTTCATGATGTCCTCTGCAATCCTGACAAGGGGCTTCAGCCCCCTATCAGGATTGGCGCAAACTACGGCTCTTGTGGCTCAAACCGTCTTTTCTGACTGGAGAGGCTAGATAACCTGTTCGACTTCCACGATTTCTGGGATGAATTCCCGCAAACGTCGTTCAATTCCCATTCTCAGTGTCATAGCAGAACTAGGGCAACTTCCGCAAGCGCCTTGCAGTCTCAGCTTCACAATTGGTCCGTCTAAGCCTACAAGTTCGACATTACCGCCATCCGCCATCAGGTAGGGACGCATTTCATCTAAAACTGTTTCTACGTTTTCCTCTGTCAGGGCTAGTGGTGGGGATAGTGTTTCGGACATGGTTGACCTCTGTTAATTTTTAGGGTGGAATCGCTACAGTTTAATGGTAGCGTTACTCGGCCTGGGCATGGCGGAGAGGAAAGGGGTAAGGAAGAAAGCTGGCGCGGCTAGCGCGATCGCACCACAAATGGGGCAGTTTGTTGTAAGATCCGATAGCTGCACTATTTGCTCGGATGGTGTTACTCTGTTCAAACTCGAAGAATCGCTATTTATTGCCTGCTTTCTGCGATTTGGTGGTGGCGTTTGAGAATCCCTTAACCGATGAGAGCGATGGCAATAATCGATCGCTAGGTTACGCCTAACCTCAATCAATAGATTGTATTCTACCGAGCGGGGAGTAATTCAGCGCTTAAACTCAAGTACCAGGTGTTGTAAACGATTGCCAGTGGATAACATTGCCCAAAGAATTGCTAATCTTGCTCCGGAAAAACGTGCCCTCCTAGAGTTGCAGCTAGAAAAGAAAAAGGGGTTAAAGGAGCCTATTGCCATTATCGGGATTGGCTGTCGTTTTCCCGGTGCTAACAATCTCCAAGCTTTTTGGCAGTTACTCAAAGGTGGTGTCGATGCAATTACGGAAGTGCCACGCCATCGCTGGGATATTAATCGATTATACGATCGCAATCCGGACGCTCCTGGTAAAATGTATTGTCGTTGGGGTGGTTTCCTCCAACATGTGGATCTTTTCGATCCGGAATTTTTTGGGATTGCTCCTCGCGAGGCGGCTTATATCGATCCTCAACAACGCTTACTATTGGAGGTGGTTTGGGAGGCTTTGGAAGATGCCGGACTTGTACCAAGTCAGTTAAGTGGTAGTAAAACTGGGATTTTTGTCGGCGTTTCTACTGGCGATTACAGTCAAATTCTTCTCAGAGAACCAGAGGTGGTCGATACTTATACTAATACGGGTATCGCTTTGACTATGGTTCCAAATCGCATTTCTTATTTGTTAAATTTTAAGGGGCCTAGTCTGGTAATTGATACGGCTTGCTCTTCTTCTTTGGTGGGAGTTCATTTGGCTTGTCAAAGTCTTTGGAGTGGCGAGACGAGTTTGGCTTTGGCTGGAGGTGTAAATTTAATTTTAACTCCTTTGTTAACGGTGGGTTTTAGTAAGTTAACGGCTTTGTCTCCGGATGGACGTTGTAAGGCTTTTGATGCTAGTGCTAATGGTTTTGTCCGGAGTGAAGGTGCAGGAATTGTGGTTTTAAAACCCCTGACTCAAGCGATTAACGATCGAGACCCAGTTTATGGGATAATTCGCGGTAGTGCGGTTAATCAAGATGGACGGACAAATGGTTTAACTGCTCCCAATCAACAATCTCAGGAAGCTGTACTGAGAGAAGCATATCAACGAGCAGGAATTCCTCCAAGTCAGGTGGATTATATTGAAGCTCATGGTACGGGAACTTTATTGGGAGATCCTATTGAAATTAGAGCTTTAGGTCAAGTATTATCTCAAAATCGCGATCGCAATAAATCTGTTCGGATTGGCTCGGTTAAAAGTAATATCGGTCATACGGAAGCGGCTGCTGGTGTGGCAAGTTTAATTAAAGTTTCTCTATCTCTCAAATATCAAGAACTATTTCCCAGTCTCCACTTTCATCAACCTAATCCTCACATCCCTTTTCACCAACTTCCCTTCACCGTACAACAAAAACACGAACCTTGGCTCGCAGCACAAACAGGCGCAATCGCCGGAGTTAGTTCATTTGGCTTTGGCGGTACAAATGCCCATCTTGTCGTGGCAAGTCCTCCAGAGCTTACCCCAAATCAGGATAAATTTGAACGTCCCCTTCATCTCCTTACCCTATCAGCCAAAAGCGACGCAGCCTTACAAGAATTAGCCCAAAGTTATGGAGAATTTTTGGACTCTCAACAAGCCAAAGATCTCCCATCCTTAGCCAATATTTGTTTTACCACAAACACAGGGCGATCGCACTTTCCCCATCGATTAGCCATTCCCGCAGCTTCATTAGCAGAATTAAAAGAAAAACTGGCAGCCAATAACTCAACTCACGTAACAGATAACTTATCTGTTACATCCACTAACACATCCCTTCCCACATCAAATAACACATCCGCTACCAAATCCCCCACCACATCCATTACATCCAGTAACACATCCGCCGCCAAAATTGTCTTCCTCTTCACCGGACAAGGTTCCCAATACCCTAACATGGGACGGGAACTATACGAAACCCAACCCATATTCCGTCAAGCATTAGATAAATGCGACGAAATTCTCCGTACCCAGCTAGCCAAACCCCTCCTATCAGTTATTTATCCCCATTCACAATCAGATACTTCCCTAGACGAAACAGCCTATACCCAACCAGCCCTATTTGCCCTCGAATATGCCCTCGCCCAATTATGGCTATCTTGGGGCATTATACCCGATGCCGCGATCGGACATAGCGTGGGGGAATATGTAGCAGCTTGTCTAGCAGGCGTATTTAGTTTAGAAGATGGATTGAAACTAATCGCCGCGCGATCGCAACTAATGCAGGCTTTACCTCCCAATGGTATGATGGCAGCAGTATTTGCCGATGCCAATCAAGTGACAACTGCGATCGCTAACTATACTAATCATGTATCTATCGCGGCTGTTAATGGTGCAGAAAATACGGTTATTTCTGGTACTAAGTCGGCTGTTGAGGCAATTATTGCTCAATTACAGTCTCAAGGAATTGGTGTAAAAATTTTACAGGTATCTCATGCTTTCCATTCTCCGTTAATGGAGCCGATGCTTGATGATTTTGTCGCTATTGCCAGTCAAGTTAGGTTTGCTCCTCCCCAAATTAAACTGGTATCTAATTTAACGGGTAAGTTTTTACAATCTGGGGAAATGACTGATGCCAGATATTGGCGGAATCATTTGCGAGGGGCAGTACAATTCTCCTCATCAATGGAAACTTTGGCAGAAGCAGGGTATAACATATTTATTGAAGTGGGGCCTCATCCAGTTTTACTAGGCATGGGCATCCGGTGTTTATCAGATGATAAGGGAGTTTGGTTACCCTCGCTGCGGAAAGGTAAAGATGATTGGCAACAAATTTTGGCAAGTTTGGCTTCTTTGTATGAAAATGGGATAAATATAAATTGGACGGGTTTTGACAAACCCTATTCCCGTCGTCGCGTTAATTTACCAACTTATCCATTTCAGAGGAAACGATATTGGGTAGATTTTCAGGAGCAAACAGAAGTAAGAGGCGAGAAATTAGCAGTAAAAGAAACAGAAATTTCCCCTCTTCCCCCCGCCCCACTACCCAGCCCTCACCAAAATTGGCTACATCAAATTGTCTGGCGGCCAAAAACACCATTAAATTGGATATTACCATCCCAAATTGCCGACTATATACCCCATCCAGAAAAGATAGCCCAAGCAGTACAATCTCAAGTACCATCATTAACCAATCAATATCAACTAACCCTTTATCAACCCCTAGCCTTAGAGCTAGATAATTTAAGTGCAGCTTATATCCTCAAAGCTTTCACCCAACTCAATTGGCAACCTCAAATCAATCAGCACCTATCCGTAGAATCTCTCGCCAGAGCCTTAAAAATTCTGCCGCAACATCACCGTCTTTTAGCACGGATGATAGAAATTTTAGCAGAAGAAAAGATCCTGCAAAAAGTCGAATTAGCCTGGAAAATCAACCAAGAATTAAGAGAAACCAATCCCGGCGAAATCCAAAACAGATTATTACAAGAATATCCAGCCTTTGAAGCAGAAATAACCTTAATAGGGCGATGCGGGCAAGAATTAGCCCAAGTATTACAAGGAAAATGCGATCCTTTAGACATACTATTTCCCCAAGGCTCCTTAACAGCAGTAGAAAGACTATATCAAGATTCCCCATTAGCCAAAGTAGTAAATATTTTAATCCAAGAAGCGATCGCAAAATCCCTAGCCCAACTTCCCCACAACCGCCCCATCCGGATTTTAGAAATAGGAGCGGGTACGGGTGGCACAACATCCTATATATTACCCAAATTACCAGCAAATCAGACCGAATACATATTTACCGATGTCTCCAGTCTATTTACCGCCAAAGCCCAAGAAAAGTTTCAAGATTATCCCTTTATTCAATATCAAATTCTCGATATCGAAAAAAATCCAGCAACTCAGGGATTCGCACCCCATCAGTTCGATTTAATTGTAGCAGCAAACGTCCTCCACGCCACAGGAGATTTAACCCAAACACTAACTCACGTCCATCAACTTTTATCTCCAGGAGGATTGTTAGTATTATTAGAGGGAAGTACTCCCAAACGGTGGATGGATTTAATTTTTGGCTTAACAGAAGGATGGTGGCGCTTTACCGATACCCATTTACGGGCAAATCATCCCCTTCTCTCCGGAAATCAATGGTCAAATTTACTTAAACAAATAGGTTTTACCCACACGGGATTAATTACCGCCGGAGAAATCGGCGATAGTTTATCCGGGCAAACCATAATTTTGGCACAAAGCAATGGTGAAGGATTTGACGCTAACAAGATAAGCAGTAGTTTCGTGGCAAAATCGATTAATTTATCCTCAAGTCAGGATAGCGAATTGGGCGATAACTATATAAGTGAAGCTTTCGCGGAAAAATCAGGTAATTCAGCCTTAAGTCAAGATAGCGAATTTGGCTCTAGCCAGATAG
>DOIX01000343.1:0-6441 GCA_003511885.1 Cyanobacteria bacterium UBA11153 | reverse complement strand
GGTGCTAGTTTTACGGAAAAATCCAGTAATTCAGCATTAAGTCAAGATAGTGAATTGGGCGTTAGCCAGATAAGCGATAGTTTTACGGAAAAATTCGGTAATTCAGTATTAAGTCAAGATAGTGAAGTGGGCGTTAGCCAGATAAGCGGTAGTTTCGCGGCAAAATCGATTGGTTTATCCTCAAGGGAAGATATCGAATTCGGCGATAACTATATAAGTGCTAGTTTCGCGGAAAAATCAGGTAATTTAGCATTAAGTCGGGATAGTAAATTCGGCGATAACTATATAAGTGCTAGTTTCGCGGAAAAATCCAGTTATCCAGCCTCCCCTAATGATAGGAAATTTGACGATAACTATATAAGTGAAGCCTTCGCGAAAAAATCGATGAATTTATCCTCAAGTNNATTAAGTCAAGATAGTGAATTGGGGGTTAGCAAGATAAGCGATAGTTTCGCGGAAAAATCCAGTCATCCAGCCTCAAGGGAAGATAGCGAATTCGGTGTGAGCAAGATAAGCGATAGTTTCGCGGCAAAATCGATTGGTTTATCCTCAAGGAAAGATAGTGAATTCGGAGATAACTATATAAGTGCTAGTTTCGCGGAAAAATCAGGTAATTCAGCCTTAAGTCGGGATAGTGAAGTGGGCGTTAGCCAGATAAGCGGTAGTTTCGCGGCAAAATCGATTGGTTTATCCTCAAGGGAAGATAGCGAATTCGGTGTTAGCCAGATAAGCGATAGTTTCGCGGCAAAATCGATTGGTTTATCCTCAAGGAAAGATAGTGAATTCGGCGATAACTATATAAGTGCTAGTTTCGCGGAAAAATCAGGTAATTCAGCATTAAGTCGGGATAGCGAATTCGGCGATAATTATATAAGTGGCACTTTCGCGGAAAAATCAGGTAATTCAGCATTAAGTCGGGATAGCGAATTCGGCGATAACTATATAAGCGGTAGTTTCGCGGAAAAATCAGGTAATTCAGCCTCAAGTCAAGATAGGGAATTCGGCGATAACTATATAAGTGACGCTTTCACGAAAAAATCCATTAATTCATCGCCAAGTCGGGATAAGGAATTGGGCGATAACTGTATCAGGGGCACTTGGGCAGTAGAATCGATGAATTTATCCTCAAGTCACGATAAGGAATTAGGCGTTAGCGAGATAAGTGCTACTTTCGCCGCAAAATTCAGTAATGTAGCCTTAAATTGGGATAAGGAATTAGGCGTTAGCGAGATAAGTGCTAGTTTCAGAGGAAAATCAACTAATTCATCGCTAAGTCAGGATGACGAATTCGGCGCTGACTATATAAGTGCTAGTTTCAGAGGAAAATCGACTAATTCATGCCGGGGTTGGGCTGAAGTCGGTGATGCCAGCCAGACAAGTGCTAGTTTCAGAGGAAAATCGATGAATTTAGTCGCAAATCGCGATCGCAACTTGGGCGATAATGAAATAAATGGCTCTTTCGCTAGAGAATCGGCTAATTTAACCAAAAATCGCGCTCGCGACTTGGGCGATAATGAAATAAATGGTAATTTGACAAGAGAATCGGTTAATTCAGCCCTAAGTCAGGATGAAGGAGGGGGCGATAATGAAATAAATGGTAATTTTGCTAGAGAATCGGCTAATTTAACCAAAAATCGCGCTCGCGACTTAGGCGATAATGAAATAAATGGTAATTTGACAAGAGAATCGGTTAATTTACCCCTAAGTCAGGCTGGGAAATCTGGCACTATATATATAAGTGGCAGTATCGCGAGGGAAACTATTCATCCATCCTCAAGAGAAGATAGGGAATTTGGTAATAACTATATAAATAGCAATTTCACAAGACAATCCGCTAATTCAGCCCCAAGTCAGGGTGAAGGAGGGGATGGTAACGAGACAAGGGAGAGTTTGTCGGGAAAATCGATTAATTCAGCCCCAAGTCAGGATGAAGGATTGAGGAATCAAGATTTAACTCAAAGGGAGATATTAGCCCCGACATCAGTGACACCGACAGATGGATATCCTAAAAATTGGTTAATTTTTAGCGATAGAAGCGGTGTGGGGAGGGAAATAGCCAGTCAATTACAAAAAAGAGGCGATCGCGCTATTCTAGTTTCTATTGGTACAGCTTACCAGAAGTTGGGACAAGATCTTTATCAGGTTAATCCTTGTCATCTGTCAGATTTCCAGCAGTTGTTACGGGAAGCTCTCAAGTCTCCCCAGGATAAGGAAAAGAGCGCAAATCAATCAGTTACCTGGGGTGTCTTGCATTTATGGAGTCTGGATGCGGTGTCGCCGGAAAAATTGACACCGGAAACTCTGACAGAAGGATTGGATATCGGATGTCGCAGTGTTTTATATTTAATCCAATCTCTGGTTAGGGCGGAATTATCTCAGCCACCGCGTTTGTGGTTAGTAACTCAAGAGGTACAACCTTTGGGCTTAGAAAAAAATTCATTAGGGATTGCCCAATCTCCATTATGGGGACTAGGTTGTGTCGCGGCTAGAGAGCATCCGGAAATTTGGGGTGGTTTAATTGATTTGGATGGCGGGCATCCGCAATACCAAGCTGTGCGGTTATTACACCAAATTTTACAACCTTATGGGGAAACTGAAGTAGTTTGGCGCGGTAATATCCGCTATCTGCCCCGTCTCATTCACCAAAAACCTACAGCATCTTCAATAACTTCCTTAGCGATTACTCCCGATAGCACTTATTTAATTACGGGAGGCTTAGGCGGATTAGGGCTAAAAGTCGCTCAATGGATGGTACAACAACAAGGTGCAAAACATTTAGTATTGGTTAGTCGCAGTCAACCATCTCCTGCGGTGGTAGCCGAAGTAGATGAATTAACCCAATGGGGTGCAGAAATTATTGTCAAGCAAGTTGATGTTACCCGAGAAACAGAAGTAGCCCAATGTTTAAATGATATCGGCGATACTTTGCCACCTCTGCGCGGTATTATTCATGCCGCCGGAATTCTTGATGATGGGGTATTGCTCCATCAAAGTTGGGAGCAGTTTGAGAGAGTTTTAAGCCCAAAAGTAGCAGGCGCTTGGCATTTACATCATTTAACCCAAGGGATGGAATTAGACTTTTTTGTCTTATTTTCTTCAGCCGCCGCCATCCTCAATCCCCCCGGGCAAGGAAATCATGCTGCCGCCAATCGATTTTTAGATAGTTTAGCTCATTACCGCCAACAACAAGGATTGCCAGCCTTAACTATTAATTGGGGCGCGTGGGGTGATGTCGGTGTCGTGGCAAAACCAGATTTAGGTAAACGTTTGATTCTCCAAGGAATCGATACGATATGCTGGCAAGACGGAATCGAAGTCTTGACATATTTAATGAAGCAAAACTTAACTCAAGTAGGAGTTTTGCCCATAGATTGGCAAAAATTTAGCCAACAAACTCCCAATGGAGACAAAATACCCTTTTTAGCCGAAGTAGTCAGAGAAACTCAGGGCGCGCAAAGGAAAGAAGAAAGTGAAGGCGAAGGTAAAATATCAGAGATACTAACACAACTGCTCAACCTAGAATCCAGCAAACGGGAAGAATACCTAGAAAAATACCTGCAAAAGCAGATAGGGAAAGCATTAGGGATGGTAACAGAAGTACCATGCGATCGCAATGTCATGGATTTGGGAATGGATTCCCTGATGGTAGTGGAAATTCTCAACGCTTGCAAGCGCGATTTACAATTAACCCTCTATCCCAGAGAATTTTACGAACGTCCCGAAATTAACTCCTTAGCTAAGTATCTCACAAGTGAAGTCGCCCAAGCTCACGGACAAAAAATAATTCAGGTAACAAAAACCAAAACTCCTGCCCGAGACTTAGAAATATTAGCCTGGGCAACCACCCACAAATCCATCACCTACAGCAAACCCACCCAGCGTAACCAAAGCGTCGCCTTTATTCTATCAAGTCCCAGGGCAGGTTCAACCTTACTACGAGTCATGTTAGCAGGACATCATGCCTTATTCTCACCGCCAGAATTACATTTATTACCCTTTGAAAATATGGCGGAATGGAGCGAAGACTTAGGCTTAAGCTATTTAGGGGAAGGATTGCAACGGGCATTTATGGAATTAATGGCAATCGATGCTAACGCTAGTAAAAAAATTGTTAGGGATTTAACCGCTCAAAATATCCCCACCCAAGCCGTATACGCCCAAATCCAACAACTAGCAGGCAATCGCCTCTTAGTAGATAAATCTCCCAGTTACGCCGCCAGCATCCAGACACTAGAAAGAGCTGAAGATTTATTTGCAGGTGCAAAATATATCCATTTAGTGCGCCATCCCTATTCCGTTATCGAATCCTTCGCCCGGAATCGGATAGATAAAATATTAGGCATTAAAAATTTAGATCCTTACTTCGTCGCCGAAGAAGTTTGGACAACCTGCAATAATAATGTCAGAGAATTTTGCCAAAATATCGAATCATCTCGCCATTATTTAGTGAAATACGAAGAATTAGTCCGAAATCCTGCCCAAATTATGACAGGATTGTGCGACTTTTTAGGAGTACCTTTCGATGAAGCAGTTTTACATCCCTATCAAGGAAAAAGGATGACAGATGGAGTCCACGCCAAATCCCTACCCATCGACGATCCTAACTTCCTCAAACATGATAAAATAGACCCCACATTAGCCGACGTATGGCAAAAAATTAAACTCCCTCAACCATTAGGAGAAAATGCCCAAAAAATTGCTAAAGAATTGGGTTATCAATTACCAGTAGCAGAGATAACTGAAACAGAGGTATCAGTAAAAGAGGTAAGAGATGAGAGTTTAGAGGTAAGAAGAGAAAAAAAATCCCCCATAACCCATACCCCCCAACCAATGACAGAATTTTATATAGATGTAAGAGGATTGCGTCTGTGTCTGTGTAGGTGGGGAGAAAAAACCAACCCGCTAATAGTCTGCGTCCATGGTATCCTAGAACATGGTGCAGCATGGGAAAGAGTAGCAGTACCGCTAGCAAATCAAGGATATCAAGTAATTGCGATCGATCAAAGAGGACATGGAAAATCAGCCCATGCCCATGGAGCATACCAATTATTGGATTACTTAGGAGATTTAGACGGGATAGTCAGAGAAATAACCGATACACCATTTATTTTAGTCGGACACTCAATGGGTTCAGCAGTTACCGCCACATTTGCCAGCTTGCGATCGCAAAAAGTGAAACAATTAATTTTAGTAGAGCCAGTATTACCTTCAGACATCGCAGATGGAGACGCAGCCCAACAAATAGCCACCCACCTCGATTATTTAGCCTCACCACCCCAACATCCCATCTTTCCCGACTTAAACACAGTCGCAGCTCGATTGCGTCAAGCCACTCCCTCAATGTCAGAAGAATTAGCCCTAAAAACAGCCCAACGCCTCACCGAAACCTGCGATGGTGGCATCCGCTGGCGGTGGGATTCTTGGTTGCAAATTCGTACCGGAATTGGCTTTAATGGCGGCACATTTACTCGAAATAGATATCTCAACTTACTCAATCAAATCCAAATACCCACTACCTTAATTTACGGAGATAACAGTAACTTTAACAAACCCGAAGACTTACAGGCACAGCAAAAAGCCATGCCCCAAGCCAAACGAATTATACTCTCCGGCGGACATAATTTACCCATTGATGCCCCTGAAGCCTTAGCTACTGCGATTGCTGAAGGATATAGCGAGGGATTAGGGGATTCTTGCTAGGGGCTAGGGAAGAAAGCTGTCTCATCAAGGGTTTGAGGAATTGAGAATGTCGGGGCTGCCCTAGTGATTGCGACAAATCCCGGCGCTTATGTCAGGCTAACACCGAGCTAACGCTAACACCCCTACATAACCAACATCAACATAATCCCGTAGGGGCGAAGCATTTGGACGATAAAATTTGACTCAAATGCCAAATCTTATATCCATACCCTTTACCCTGGGATAGGCATCAAAACGATAAAATTTGACTCAAATGCCAAATCTCTATCCATACCCTTCGCCCTGGGATAGGCATCAAAACGATAAAATTTGACTCAAATGCCAAATCTCTATCCATACCCTTCGCTTCCCTTGTGGTGCGCAGGGTGAAGCATTTGCGGATAAAGATTCCCGTTTTCCCAATAAATCATCGCGCAAATGCTAGGCTAACGCCACGCTAACGCTAACACCCCTACATTTAATAATGTAATAATGGCGATGCCTCATAATATTTAATTTACGCACATAAGTTTTGTATTCCCTGTGGTTTACCCCAATCAAATCGATATTAAGTCCTCACTGCCTGCGCGAATGCTGTAATACCAACTGGTATTTTTAATGACACATTTGTTACCCCCCCAACTCCCCTTAGTAAGGCAGGGCTGTTTCATTCTCGGCTCGAAATTCCCGACTGTATCTATCGAAAGCCTTTCCTGGCAATCCCTAGCAGGATTTTGCGTAATTTTTGATTTCCTATTCGGA
>DOIX01000075.1 GCA_003511885.1 Cyanobacteria bacterium UBA11153 | reverse complement strand
CAACTGATTTAGGATTGCTATAGCTCTCTCAAATTTCAATAATGAAACAGCCCTGGGATATCAGGGGGGTTAGGGGGAGCAACTGTAGCAAGGATTTAGAAAATTGGTATAACTCACCAATGGGTTAGAATACAAAGATAACGGGCATTCCAGGAATTCAGCCACTTTATAATGGAAACAATCTCTACTCAACTTTACAAACTCTCACAATTTGCCGATAGCCTAGTACAGAATCAGCTTACCCACCTAAGTGGCGCTAGTATCGCCATTATCTTTACTGCTGGATTCCTGACTAGCCTGACACCCTGTATGCTATCAATGCTACCAATCATGATTGGCTATATTGGCGGCTATGAAATGAAAGGAAATTGGGCAGGATTAATCCAATCTATTTGGTTTGCTTTGGGATTAGCTACCACCTTAGCAGGATTAGGAATTGTTGCGGCATCTGTGGGGTTAGTTTATGGTCAAATAGGTGGAGGTTTACCAATTATTGTCAGTCTCATCGCTATTATAATGGGACTCAACTTATTGGAAGCTTTGCCTTTGCGTTTGCCCACCTTGGGTGGGATGGATTGGATTGCCAAAGATTTGCCTCAAGGATTACGATCTTACTTAATCGGTTTAACCTTTGGTTTAGTCGCTTCCCCTTGCAGCACTCCCGTTTTAGCCACTTTACTGGCTTGGGTTGCCACTACAGAAGATTGGGTTTTGGGAGGTGTTTTGCTCTTATCCTATACGGCGGGATATGTCGTGCCATTGATTCTAGCAGGAACTTTTACTGCTTCCCTCAATAAATTATTGGAGTTGCGGCAATGGTCGAATTGGATTGTACCAGCCAGTGGTATGCTGTTGGTAGCATTTGGGATTTTTTCTTTGCTGTCTCGGCTCCCGATGGGTGTATTTTAGATTTGATGGGCAGATTTTTTTAAAGCAAAGGGTACAAAGCTAAAGGGCGCAAAGAATCTCAAATCACCAATAACAAACAACCAACAACTGATCGCAATTTAGCAAATGACAGCAGATAGTTCATCCTCTCCTAATAGCATCAAAAAATTTCAGGGTCAATTAATATCAGTATTAGCTGACTTGAGACTGGCGATTATATTGCTACTTGCGATCGCAATTTTTAGTATCAGCGGTACTGTAATAGAGCAGGGACAATCTTTAGCCTTTTATCAGGAAAATTATCCAGAAGATCCAGCTTTATTTGGTTTCCTCAGTTGGAAGGTGTTGCTGTTACTGGGATTAGACCATGTATATCGTACTTGGTGGTTTTTGTCAATCCTAGTTTTATTTGGTAGCAGTCTGACGGCTTGTACTTTTACACGTCAGTTTCCGGCACTGAAAGCAGCACGTCGCTGGAATTATTATACCGAACCTCGTCAATTTCAGAAACTTGCCCTCAGTACGGAATTGGAAACAGGCTCTTTAGATTCTCTTGCTCAATTGTTAGGAGAAAAACGCTATCGAGTTTTTCAAGAAGGCGATACCCTCTATGCCCGGAAAGGAATTGTGGGGAAAATTGGCCCAATTGTCGTTCATGCCAGTATGCTGATGATTATCGCTGGGGCAATTTGGGGGGCGATGACCGGATTTTTAGCCCAAGAAATGGTTCCCACTGGTGTCACCTTTCAAGTCAGAAATATTCTCGATGCTGGAATTTGGGCAAAACCGCAAATTCCGACAAATTGGGGAGTCCATGTCAATCGTTTTTGGATTGACTACACTCCAGATGGGAATATCGATCAATTTTACTCTGATTTATCTGTAGTCGATAAAGAAGGAAAAGAATTAGATAGAGAAACCATCTACGTCAATAAACCCCTCCGCTATCGAGGCGTAACTTTTTATCAAACTGACTGGGGTATTGCTGGAGTACAAGTGCAATTAAATAACAGCCCCATTTTTCAGTTACCCATGGCAAAACTGGAAACCAATAACGGTAGCACTATTTGGGGCACATGGGTTCCCACCAAACCAGACTTAAGTGAAGGGATTAGCCTCTTAACATCAGACTTACAAGGAACCCTATTCATATACGATGTCAAAGGGAAATTAATTTCCACAGTCCGCTCCGGTATGTCTGCCGAAGTAAATGGCGTAACCCTCAAAATTAAAGATATCATCGGTAGTACAGGATTGCAAATCAAAGCAGATCCAGGTATCCCCTTAGTTTATACTGGTTTTGGGCTACTGATGGTAGGAGTCGTAATGAGCTACGTGTCTCACTCTCAGATTTGGGCATTGCAAAAAGGGGATCGCTTTTTTGTCGGCGGGAGGACAAATCGCGCTCAAGTTGGTTTTGAAAGAGAAGTTATCGAAATTTTGGATAGATTGACAGAAAAGAAAGACACCCTAGATTCGACAGGCGTAAATGTCGAATCATTAGCCAATCAAAATTAAATCTAGGTTAGGTTAACAGAAACAAACCCAACTTCCCCTCACTCTAACAAACAAATTTAGCTCCGTAGGGTGCGTTACGCGCGAGCTAACGCACCATCCCCACTACAAGCAGCAGTATAATACCAAATTCGCTGTAAAAACCCGCGTTATCATGATTCCAAAGTTTTTATCCTTTGCTCCTCTGCTCCCCTGCTCAAGAGATCCCCTGCTTTCAGATAAAGGGGGTAACTAACCCGGATTTGGTATAAATATTATCAAAATCAAATATGAGTGACGTTATATTCTTGTTGAAGATATTTGTTCTCCTCTAAAGTAAAATGCCAGGAACGACCACTATCTGTATGAAGAATAAAATCGAAGAATTCATCCCGACAATGGTTAAGTTCCAGGGCACGTTTAAGTCTCGGATCTAGAACAGATGCAGTAGAGCTTATTTTGCGATCGCACTAAGAGTAAGTTATGGCTTCCTTAGCTAAGAATTTCTCCAATTCTGTCAAAGCATCTGCATCCACTTTAGTCTGCATTGGACAGAATTTCGGACCGCACATGGAACAGAATTCAGCAGTTTTATAAATATCTGCTGGTAATGTTTCGTCGTGATATTCCTTCGCCCGCTCCGGATCGAGAGCTAATTCAAACTGACGATTCCAATCAAAATTATACCGTGCTTTCGATAACTCATCATCCCTGTCTCTTGCACCGGGGCGATGTCTGGCAATATCAGCAGCATGGGCAGCAATTTTATAGGCAATTAATCCATTCCGGACATCTTCAGCATTGGGCAAGCCTAAATGTTCTTTCGGGGTAACATAACATAACATCGCCGTCCCATACCATCCTGCCATTGCTGCTCCAATGGCTGAGGTAATATGGTCGTAACCGGGAGCAATATCTGTCACTAATGGTCCTAAAACATAGAAAGGTGCTTCTGAACACTCTTCCATTTGTTTTCTGACATTAAACTCAATTTGATCCATCGGTACATGTCCTGGTCCTTCTACCATTACCTGGACATTATCTTCCCAAGCTTTGCGAGTTAATTGTCCTAATGTTTTCAATTCCGCTAATTGGGCATCATCGGAGGCATCGTGAGTACAACCGGGACGAAGGGAATCTCCTAAACTGAAGGAAACATCGTATTTTTTGAAGATTTCGATAATATCTTTGAAGTGAGTATAGAGAGGATTTTGCTTGTGATGATGGAGCATCCACTTGGCCAAAATCCCACCACCGCGAGAGACAATTCCCGTAATTCTGCTTCTCACTAAAGGTAAATGTTCGATTAAAAGTCCGGCATGGATTGTCATGTAATCTACGCCTTGTTGGGCATGTTTTTCGATGACATGGAGAAAGTCATTCGGGGTGAGATTTTCCATTTTCCCGTGGACGCTTTCTAATGCTTGATAAACGGGAACAGTGCCGATAGGAACTGAAGAAGCCTTAATAATAGCAGTGCGAATTTCATCTAAATTACCGCCACCCGTGGATAAATCCATGACAGTATCGGCACCATATTTTACTGCTAGATTTAGCTTGGCAACTTCTTCGTCTAAATTGGAAGAATTAGGCGATGCTCCGATATTGGCATTGACTTTACATTTGGAAGCAATCCCAATGGCCATTGGTTCTAAATTCGGATGATTAATATTAGCTGGGATAATCATCCGTCCCCGCGCTACTTCCTCTTTAATTAAATCTGCTGGTAAGTTTTCCCGCTGGGCGACGTATTCCATTTCTTCGGTAATGACACCCTGACGGGCATAGTGCATTTGAGAAACATTACTTTGCCCGTGCCGTTTGGCAATCCATTGAGTTCGCATTATTTTATCCTCTATTAACAGCTTCCCTCCGCTGGTATTACCCAGTCTCAGGTTCTAAGGGACTGTCTCAGCCCGATCGCTCGGACACCCCTAGCTATGGTTGAAGATTCTATCACTTGTTGTGGCTAATCTTTTCCAG
>DOIX01000386.1:9843-28849 GCA_003511885.1 Cyanobacteria bacterium UBA11153 | reverse complement strand
AACTGTCCACTGCTATATATCCCCACACCCTGCACCCCACACCCCTTTCGATAAATTTACGATCCAATTTAGATGCGCCGCAGCTTACTCCCACAGACATCCGTGGGATCCCCATCCCAATCTTAGTCCCATAATGTTTGCCTTGAGTCTGGGAAAGGGGATGATGAACTCCCATTATGAGGTTATGGTACAGTTAGGCAATTTCGAGTCTGACTCAAGAGTGAAGAGACTGCTATGACTAACCATTCCCATGAAGATGCTGCAGTTGCGCAGAATGAATCCCCATCTCAAAAGTTGAGTTTCAGTACCAAGCTCGCTTACGGTGCGGGTGATATGGGTGCTGGGATTACTTCTACCCTCTTAGCTTTTTCCTTGCTAATTTTCCTGACGAATGTCGCTGGTTTAAAACCAGAACTAGCAGGTACAGTACTGTTAATTGGGAAAATTTGGGATGCGATAAACGATCCCATAGTTGGGGTATTGAGCGATCGCACTCGTTCTCGTTGGGGTCGTCGTCACTCTTGGATGATTTTTGCAGCTATTCCTTTTGGTATTTTCTTTTTTCTCCAGTGGATTGTACCTCACTTTTCCGATAACGGAGAAACGAATCAGTGGATTTTATTTTGGTACTACGCAATTGTTAGTATTTTATTCAATATGGCTTTTACTGGTGTAAATTTGCCTTATACTGCACTAACAGCAGAATTAACTCAAGATTATAACGAACGGACAAGTTTAAACAATTTTCGCTTTGCTTTTTCCATTGGCGGTAGTATTTTTTCACTCGCATTAGGTCAAATCATTTTTGCTACTATTTCTAATGACCAACAACGATATTTAGTTTTAGCACTCATCTGTACGCTTTTTTCGGTATTACCAACTTATTGGTGTGTCTGGGGAACTCAAGATCCTACTGCGGTTGGCGGATCTCGTTATGTGGAAATTGAGGAGAATCATCAAAATTCTGAAAGTGAGGAAGAATCAATTCCTTTTTTCGAGCAATTTTTAATTGCTTTCACGAATAAACCCTTTCTTTATGTCATCGGAATTTATCTATTTTCCTGGCTAGCTTTCCAGTTAACTGCTGCTATTATTCCCTACTTTCTGATTTGCTGGATGCGCCAAGATTCCTATTTCACAGCAGCTTTAGTTGTGCAAGGTGTGGCGTTAGTGATGCTGTTTGTCTGGAATTTTATGAGTCGGAGAGTTGGGAAACGGGGGGTTTATTTTATGGGAATGAGTTTGTGGATTATCGCAGAAGGAGGATTGTTCTTTTTACCGCCAGATCAAGTTGGGTTCATGTATGTACTATTTGCTATGGCGGGGTTTGGTGTTGCTACCGCTTATCTAGTTCCTTGGTCAATGTTACCAGATGTGATTGAATTAGACGAATTAAAAACAGGTAAGCGGAGGGAAGGAATTTTTTATGCGTTTATGGTACTTTTGCAAAAATTTGGATTAGCCTTTGGTTTGTGGTTAGTAGGAGTAGCATTAGGTAAAGCTGGATTAATTACGCCAAAACCAGGTGAATCGATCGTACCAGTCCAACCTGAATCAGCACTTTTCGCTATTCGTTTTGCTGTCGGTCCTCTCCCCACTTTTTTCTTGATTTGTGGTTTAATTCTGGCTTATTTTTATCCTATTACTCGCGAAGTTCATGCGGAAATTCTGTTAAAGTTGAGGGAACGTAAGCTTGGGCTAGAAAAGAAGGAGATAAGCGACGAGTAAGGTGCGGTAGCAGTTAAATTGTATCTGGATCGATATTTAATTCCCGCAGTTTGGCTGCTAATCTTTCTACTTTTGCTATAGCTAATTCTTTCTCCTGACGTTCTAATTCCTTCTCCTGACGTTTTAATTCCTTCTTCTGGAGTGCTGATTCTGCTACCTCTTCCGGTGTCGGAACTAGTTCTCCATCAGGGGTAAAAAATCGCAGTTGTTTATTATATATTCCCAGATATAAACTCAACTGCTGACTCCACAAATATCCTTGTTCATTCTTGTCAATTACTTGATATTTACCATCTACTAAATGAAATCCAGCAAATTCTAGTGTATAGGGGTCAAACCAAAAGTAATCAGGGGTTCTAAATGTATTCTGATAAATTTTTTTCTTATCGTTTTTATCTGTTGAAGCTGTTTCTGGTGACAGAAGTTCCACAATAACATTAGGATATTTTCCATCTTCTTCCCAGACTGCCCAACTTTTGCGAGTTTTCCTTTCCGTATCCAATACCACAAAAAAGTCTGGTCCTCTAAAGTCTTGGGATTGCAGTTGGCGGGGACTGTAGTAGATAGTGAGGTTTGCCATGGCATAGAAGTCATTTCTATCTCGCCATAGCCATTGTAAGGAGCTGAGGAAGAGAATTATTTGTCTGAGATGGAGTTCACTTTCCAAGGGAGGTTCATCACTATATAAATCGCCTGGAGGAAAGATAACATTTTCTGGTATCTCTGGTTCTAATATCTCTTGAGGGGAGGCTAATTCTTGGATTAGTGTCATGGCGGGTAGGTGAGATTTAGGGGATTGTTTCTATTTTAGCGTTGGGGAGTTGCGCTCAGAGAAAAGTTTTCGGGAGAACAATAGTGCTAAATGCTACCTGGATCTATATTTAATTCCCGGAGTTTAGCTGCTAATCTCTCTGCTTGTGTTATCGCTAATTCTTTCTCCTGAATTGCTACCTCTTTCTCCTGAATTGCTAATTCTTTCTCTTGAATTGCTACTTCTTTCTCCTGACGTTCTAATTCTTTCTCCTGACGTTCGGATTCTAATTGTTGTAGAGCCAATTCTTTCTCCTGACGTTCTAATTCCGCTACTTCTTCTGGTGTCGGAACTAATTGTCCATCAGGGCTAAAAAATCGTAGTTGTTTGTTGTATATTCCCAGATACAAACCTAGCTCCTGACTCCATAAATGTTTTCTTTCGTTGGGTTCTATTGCTTGGTAATTGCCTCTCACCAGACAAAATCCGGCAAATTCTAGCGTATAGGGATCGAACCAAAAGTAATCTGGTGTTCTAAATGTATTCTGATAGAGTTTTTTCTTAAATCCTTTATCCACATCAGCAGTTTTGGGCGAGAGTATTTCCACAATGACATTTGGATATTTCCCATCTTCTTCCCAGACTACCCAACTTTTGCGAGTTTTCTTTTCCGTGTCTAATACTACAAAAAAGTCTGGTCCTCTAAAGTCTTCTGATTTCCGTTGGCGGGGACTATAGTAGATAGTCAGGTTTCCGGCGGCGTAGAAGTCATTTCGCTCTCGCCACAACCATTTGAGACATTTGAGGAATAGTAGTATTTGTTCTAGATGTAGTTCAGTTTCCACAGGAGGTTCATCGCTATATAAATCGCCTGAAGGAAAGATAACATTTTCTGGTATCTCTGGTGCTGCTATTTCTTGGAGAGGGGCTAATTCTTGGGTGAGTATCATGGCTGCTAGGTTGGAGGGTTGTTTTTATTTTAGAGTAGTTCCGCTCTGGGATGTCTGGATTGGGCAAAGCCGGAGCTAAATTGTATCTGGATCAATATTTAATTCCCGCAATTTTGCTGCTTCTTTCTCAATCCAAGCTTGATTAAAGACAGCTTCGTAAATACGATTATAAACTCTTAAACTACCATCCTGTTGAACAACTAAACCAGATAGCAGTAATTCGATTTGCTCGCGACTATTATCCCCTCGGATCTCTCCTTCTTGTAAAATCTGCTGATATAGCCTTAGCAATTTAACAGAACTCTGCTGAATCCAGAAAATCCTATCTCTTATCGTCTGCAAATGTTCAGGGCTATCTTGCGATTCCCAGTTATTGATAATGTGCGATCGCACTATCTCTTCTACCCTCTCTGCTTCACTCCCTGCATGAATAGGAAATTTAGACTTTGCAATCAATGAACAAATCTTTTGAGTGAGAAAAGGTTGTCTACCTGTCCAGTCAAGAATCTCTCTGAGGACAGTTTGAGGATTATCTACCTTCCCCGCTAATCCCTGTGCTAATGGTGCAACTTCATCCAATTTAAAACCGTTAAGTTCAATCGCCCGACCAATGTTAAATGGCGTTCTCTTTTTATCTTGAATTAGCTGAGAGGGAGTGACTACTCCTACTAGGCAAAATGTAAGCCTTCGATATTCTGGGTTATTAGCACGTTGATTGTAGCAGTAACGAATAAACGCAAAGAAATCATCAGTGGAAAATTTTAGGAATAATATACTATCTACTTCATCAATAAAAATAACAATAGGTTGTTTAATCTGGACTAGTAATACTTCTTCGATAAACTTACCCAATCGAAGAATTGGAGACAGGAGGCTGTGAGCCTTCCACCAAGTACTCAAATTAAAATTTATAGCACAACTCTTGGCAATTTTATCTATCAGAGTTGCATACCACTGATCTTGAGTCATTTGAGTGCCCAAGTTTGACATATCAATAAGAATACAAGCAAAACCGTCTGATCTCAGCTTTGGCCCAGTTCGCACTATTAAGCTAGATTTTCCCATCTGCCGCGAGTTGAATATGTAGCAAAATTCTCCTGCTTTCAATCCCTCATAAATATCGATGTCTCCTTGCCTTGTTACATAACTAGGAGCATCGGGAGGTAAAACTCCTGCAACCTGGAAATCTCGACGTTGTACATTATTTAATGGGATATCCAACGTTACTCCAGCAATTTTAACTTGGCTACCCTTTACATGCAACTTTCTAAATTGATTAGCTGCCATCTCTCTATTACCACGAACATAATTTATCATCCCTCGAATATAAACTAATAAAGGCTCAAACCCCGCATCAACCAAAGGTTCCGCCAAAGTCTCCACCAAAGAAGCCAGCCGCAAAACCTCTCCCATATCCTCATTTTTCACCTTCTCCTTCAGCGCCAAAGCTAACTCCTGCGCTGCTTGATTTGGCTTTGTATAAGCTAATGCTGTCCACTCTTGTGCTTCTTGCAAATCCTCCGTATCCGGATCATCTCCAATTAATTGCTGCGCCACATAATCCAGTAAAAACTCACCCAATTCATCTAATATTTTTTGCCCAAATTCTTGCTTTAATTCCCGTAATAACAAATTGCGATCGCAATTATCCATCTGATATATTTCATATCCTACTTCCCGGCATAATCGGGACAGCAATACCATCGCTACAGCACTCCAAGGCGCTTCTGGGACAAAGTTTGCCCAAATTTGATAGAGTAAATCGGGAGTGAGTACTAGTGGAAATGCAGCGAGACGGGCTAGGTGGCGATGTGCCTCGCCAAATTCTTTGGCAAATCCTTCCACCCGTTTGATAGCAACTTGCATTTCCCTATCTTTATTTCTGGTAGCCATTCTTATATTCTAACCCTAGAATCATCATCACCACCCCGCAAAATCCTAATCGCCCTATTCATCTCCTGACGACTCATCTCAAACATCGGAACAAAACTAGCAATTTCCACCGCTGTTGTATTTTCCCAACTCTGATTTGGCATGGGATTCAGCCAAGCTAAATAGCGCACTGAATCTCGCAACTTTTCCACCCATATTTTAGTACTTTTCACCCTTTCTTCATCAAAACTTCTCCGCGCTGCACCCCCATCACTGACAATTAATACCACTGTATCTTCTGCCATTTCTCCTAAAACTTCAGATATGGGTTGAGCATTCATTAAGGCTGGATGGTGGTAGAGATATTCATCAACATAATCGTGAAAATAAAAGACGTGAGTTTGCCGAAAATTGCCACCGCGCTGTGCCGTATCTACTAATTGTTTGGATAAATCATGAAAGGGAACCATTGAACCTTCTCGATCTATTAGTAACACCAATTTGGTTCTATTACAACGACGCGGTACTAATACTGGTTCCAGTAAAATACCCTCTCGCCCCATTTTTACTACCGTCGCTTCTACATCTAATTCTATCGGTAATCCTTCTCGGATTAAACGACGCAAATAACGCCAATTTTGCTTCATTTGTCTGCGAGTAACGGGGAAATATTCGCCTAGAAAACTATAGCGAGGTGGTTTCAATTCCCGATGTCGCCGACTACTCCGCACAGCTTGCACCGCTTGCACGGGTTCGGGGGTTATACTGGGTTGTGTGGGTAAATTTGGGAACGATTCTAGGGTTTCATTTTTAGTAATTTTTGGCTTGACTGAGGTGGATGAAGTAGCATCTACAGAAATATTTTCTCTATTCTCCAACTCAGGAAGAGAATATCGCCACATTTGCTCAAATAACCGTCGCACTAAACGACTCTCAGCCTCAGACTTAGCCCACACTAAACAGCAAAGCTGTACCAATTCCTCACGAGTACCAATACCAAAACCAGATTGTAGCGATCGCAATACTACCAGATAATCATCCACCCCCAACGGTAACCCATGTCGTTGACGCAAATTATTGAAAATATCGATTAGTGGTAATTCTTCAAGTTTCATATTTCAAATATCCCATGAAACCCCTCCCCAACCCCTCTCCTCTTAGGAGAGGAGCTAATTTCAAGAAAAAAAACTTTCTTTCATACTCCCCCTTCCCTTTTCAAATATCCCATGAAACCCCTCCCCAACCCCTCCCCTAAGAGGAGAGGGGCTAATTTCAAGAAAAAAACTTTCTTTCATACTCCCCCTTCCCTTGCAGGGAAGGGGGCTGGGGGGTTAGGTTTTTAGATACCGCAAATAATCCTCCCATTTTTTCAACAAAATCTCCGCAAAAGGTAACTCTCCCTCCAACTTCCCTAATACCTCATCTTTCGGAAACTCCCGCAACACCGCAAACCAATCCAATAACTCACTAGTACTCACCTTTTTCCCCGATTTTCCCTTCTCCATTTTCCCTCGCAATTCCCGAAAACGCTGCACCGCTACCTCTACTAATTCTGGCGGTGATTCCGGAAAATGTACTTTCACAATATCAGTTAATTGTGAATAAGGAAACTCGATATAATAAAACAGACAACGCCGCAGAAACGCATCGGGTAAATCCTTCTCATCATTGCTAGTTACAAAGACAATCGGCGGTAAATTTGCCTTGACTTCTTTTCCAGTTTCCTCAATGATAAATTTCTGCTCATCTAGTTCCCGTAATAAATCGTTAGGAAAGTCAATATCTGCCTTATCAATTTCATCAATCAGTACTACCGTCTGCTGTGAATTGGCAAAAGCACGTCCCAAGACTCCCATTTTTATATATAATTCTAAATTATCGACTTTCGCTTTATTTTCTTCTCCAATTCGCACCAATTGAGCATCGTGTAACCGCCTGACAGCATCATAACTATATAGTCCATCCTTTGCCCTAGTTGTAGACTTAATATACCAGGGTTCGTAGGGCAATCCCAATTCGCGAGATACCGCTTCCGCCAACCGAGTTTTCCCACAACCAGGTTCCCCCTTTAATAAAAGAGGACGTTCTAAAAATATAGCCAAATTGACCGCATTAATCAATTCCGGCGCTGGTAAATAAGGAGAAATGCCATACTCCTGACACGCCTCAACTGAAATCAAATTACCCCTGTAACAGGGCTTACCCTTAGCAGGCAGTATCGCAGCTAAATCAGCCATTTTGCCAAACCTCCTTCCCAACTATAACCGAAGCGATCGCAAATTTCCTCATAAAGATATTGCGGTATACCATTCTCGGAATTATCAAACAAACTTTGCGCAGTTAATCCATCAGGAATCGGCACCGACTCCATCGCTGTCACCATATCCATCCAATCAGTAATTACTTCCAAGGAAAATGGACTAACACCAGGTAATTTTAGCGGCATTATCGGATCGTTTATTTGCCTAAATTGCTCTGCTACCATCAGGTTAGACTGACCAACTTTACCATCATTATCCAATAAAAAAAGTAACAAGTTAGTATCCTTCTCCGGTAGCTTTTGCCTAGCCCTTTTCACCAGCGGTTTCCAAAATACATCCAACCAAGTAGCCAGAATATTTGGCGGCATAAAATCCACTTTATCAAAGATAATAATAACATCTTGAGTTTGCCAGCGATCGCAAATCCCCGCCATAATCTTTTCTGGTTCCGTATCCGCTGGGAGTAACAAGGAACGCGCTAGTTGTCTCCACAACCTTTCGATACTCCGATAAGCCCCATTATTAGTCACATCATTTTTAATTTGACTATTATTTCTCCACCCTGATTTGAGGCGGAATAAACGAGTCATTAATAAATCATGTCCACAGTCAATTTAATTTCGCCATGAACTAAGAAAGCCGCCGTGCGATGAATTTGGATAACTTCCCTCACTAATCCCACCTGTGGCTTAAAGTCCATTTGCAGTAATAAATCAAACAGTAATGAATCACGAACAAAGCATTTTGCAATATATTTTTCATTTATAGCAGACAGTTTATCATCCGTTAGAGTATCATCTGGTACAAAATCACCTATCCCTATTAAAGGATTTACTCCATTTGGATCTTCCCTAGTGGCTATATCTAGAGATTCACTATCCTGAAAATCAGCAATTTCTTTCCAGTTGAAATTCAACTTATCACAAAGTACGACAAAATTCAGATAATTAATCGGCTTACCATTAAGAAACTTACTGACGGTATCTCTGGATATTTCCACAGCTTCAGCTAAATCCTGTTGGCGTGGAAAACCATTCCGCATTAGAGCATTTTTAACTTTGTCAATATAGGGTGGGGCTACCTTAAGGGATGATCTCGGCATAGCTAATTATTTTACAGTCATTCTCCTCATGTCAGTTTTTTGTCGGACTTTTGTCGGAAATAACTCCTACACAGCTTTGACACCTACTCCGACAGCCATATTTCAAGATGAAATTATCCCAATCAAGAGGAAACCACTCATGGAAAACATCGAAGCCATCAAGACAATCCTGGAAATCATCGTAATTTTTATCTCATTTCCCCAGTATGCACCATTTCTGGCTACCATATTTATATTAGGATTTCTCTATCAAGTCTTGAAGGAGGATAATACTATAGAAAAGTAAGCTATAGTTAGCTTTAACGGCAGTTAGGTAAAGAATCTATCTGTGGTGCGCTATGCGAAACTAGCGCACCAGCCACACTAAACAGCTAAATTGTATCTGGATTGATATTCAATTCCCGGAGTTTGGCTGCTAATCTCTCTGCTTGTGTTATCGCTAATTCTTTCTCGTGAATTGCTGATTCTTTCTCGTGAATTGCTACTTCTTTTTCCTGAATTGCTGATTCTTTCTCCTGACGTTCTAAGGCTAATTGTTGTAGAGCCAATTCTTTCTCCTGACGTTCTGATTCTGCTACTTCTTCTGGTGTCGGAACTAGTTCTCCAGAGGAGGTAAAAAATCGCAGTTGTTTGTTATATATTCCCAGATACAAACCTAACTGCTCACTCCATAAGTATCCTGACTCATTCTCTGGAATTGATTGATATTTTCCATCTACTAAATGAAATCCAGCCAATTCTAAACTATAAGGGTCAAACCAAAAGTAATCCGGTGTTCTAAATGTATTTTGGTATAACTTTTTCTTAAATCCTTTATCCACATCAGCCGTATTTGGCGAGAGTATTTCTATAATGACATTGGGATATTTTCCATCTTCTTCCCAGACTACCCAACTTTTCCGAGTTTTTTTTTCCGTGTCTAATACTACAAAAAAGTCTGGTCCCCTAAAGTCTTGTGATTTTTTTTGACGGGGACTGTAATAGATAGTCAGGTTTCCTGCGGCATAGAAGTCATTTCGCTCTCGCCACAACCATTCTAAGCAGTTGAGGAGGATGATGATTTGTCTCAGATGTAGTTCAGTTTCCACGGGAGGTTCATCGCTATATAAATCGCCTGAAGGAAAGATAACATTTTCTGGTATCTCTGGTGCTGATATTTCTTGGAGAGGGGCTAATTCTTGGGTGAGTGTCATGGTTGCTAGGTTAGATTTAGGGAATTATATCTATTGTAAACTACCCACACTGACCTGACGATAAAGTGATGACTACCCTCTCATTTGAGGAGAGGGGTTGGGGGAGAGGTAATTTCTATTGCCAATATCGATAAATAGCATAAGCAAGTGTCACTACTCCTGTGACAATTGCTGTTTCATCTACGTCAAATTGAGGGTGATGTAGGGGATAATTAGGTTTATCTTTAAATCCGACACCAAGACGAAACATTGTACCAGGTGCGTGTTGTAAATACATGGAAAAATCTTCAGCGCCCATAGAAGGCTCAAGTAAAATTTGCACCCTCTCATTACCCCATGCTTCTTTGGCGGCGGCTTCTAATAGTTGAGTTAAAGCTAAATCGTTTTGGACTGAAGGTACGCCGCGCCGATAATTTACCTCACATTTAGCGCCGTAAGTTTGACAAACACCTGTGACAATATTTTCAATCCATTTAGGTAGATTAGCATGAGTTTCCGGATGGAGCGATCGCACTGTGCCTGCTAATCGGACTCTATCGGCGATGACGTTGGGTGCGCGCCCGCCGCTAATTTGCCCAATTGTCAGTACGATGGGGCGTAATGGATTCTGCGTGCGACTGATTGCTTGCTGCAAGGTAGTAACAACTTGGGCAGCAATCCAAATCGCATCTATTGCTTCATGAGGGCGCGCGCCATGCCCCGATTCTCCGGTAATAAATATTTCTAAATCATCGGCGGCCGCGGTTAATGCACCGTAGCGAATACCAATCGAGCCTCCAGGAATTGTGGGGAAAACATGGACACCAAAAATGGCACTGACATCGTTCATTACCCCATCTTGTACCATCCAATTTGCACCTTGGGCAATTTCTTCGGCAGGTTGAAATAAAAAGCGGACATTTCCTGGTAATTGTTCTCCTAAACTAGAAAGTACCATCGCCGTACCTAAACCTACTGTAGTATGGATATCATGTCCGCAAGCGTGCATAATTCCCATCTTTCGAGATGCAAATTCTAGATTACTAATTTCATTGATAGGTAAGGCATCCATATCTGTACGAAGTGCCACTAATCTATCATCAGTACCTCCGACTAATTCACCAATTACTCCAGTTTTACCAATCCCTTCTTGAACAATAATCCCGCAGGAAGATAGCACGCCAGCAACATAAGCTGCTGTTTGATATTCTTGTCCACTTAATTCAGGATGGGCATGAATATGGCGGCGAATTTCAATCAGGCGAGGGGCGAATTGTTGGGCTAAGTCTTTGATTCGGGTAAGCATAGATTATGGGGAATCGGAAGTGGCTAGTAGGGAGTAGGTAATAGAGAATAGAATAGATGTCGGTTTGATTGAGGAACGAAACCCAACATTAACGGTGGCTTTGTTGGGTTTTATTATTGTTTACGTCAACCTAACTTTTAGGTAAAGGCATACTCAATTAACTGCAACATTTTCTGACGTAGGTTGTCTAAACCTAAACGTTGACTGGCAGAAATAAATACAGCCTGGGGACATTCTTCTCTCGCTAATGCTAATGTTTCACCATCTACGCAATCTATTTTATTCAATGCTAGGAGAATGGGACCTGGTGTTACAGGCATTTCTGATAAAATTGACATGACTGAACGAATTTGGCTTTGCCATGCCGGATGAGATAAGTCTACTAAATGGAGTAGGGCATCTGCTTCGGTAACTTCTTCCAAAGTAGCCCGGAAAGCATCTACTAAAGGTGGCGGTAATTCGTGAATAAATCCCACAGTATCTGTAAGTAAAATAGATTTTCGATCGCCTGTTTCAGCATCCATAATCGGTAGCCGTCGCGTGGTGGGATCCAGAGTAGCAAAAAGTTGATCTGCGGTATAAACATCGGCATTAGTTAGTATATTTAATAATGTCGATTTTCCGGCATTAGTGTAGCCCACAAGTGCGATAGTTGGGACATCTTGTTTTTGCCGCCTTTGTCGCATTCGGGAACGATGGGCTTGTAATTGATTAACTTCCTGTTGTAATCGAGTAATGCGACGACTAATAGTACGGCGTTCCGTTTCTAGCTTAGTCTCACCGGGACCTCTCGTACCAATTCCACCTCCCAATCTCGACATAGCTTCACCTCTCCCAGTCAGACGAGGTAACATATATTCTAATTGGGCTAATTCCACTTGTAATTTCCCGGCACGAGATTGAGCGCGTTGAGCAAAAATATCTAAAATTACTTCAGTACGATCCACAATTCTCATCCCAATTTGTGCTTCCAAATTGCGAACTTGAGCAGGAGATAAATCCCGATCGAATACTACTAAATTTGCCCCAATAGTTTGTACCGTTAAAGCAATTTCTTGAACTTTTCCTGCACCAACTACTGTTTGAGGATGAGGTTGGGAACGTTTTTGGCGCATGGTTTGCAAAACTTCGCCGCCAGCAGTTTCTACTAAACGGGCAATTTCCGCTAAACCATTTTCAAAATCTGCCTCAGTTAAGTCTTGTGTCATTAAGCCTACTATCAAAACGCGATCCGCATCAACTTCAACCTGTTGGGCAATAAATTCCTGGCTAAACTCGGCTTCCAATCCCACCACCAAATCCAAGAAATCTTGTTTGGTTAACATATCCAAGCTTTGAGGAAGCGATACATGCCAAGCATTTTGCTCGGAATTTTCTGCGGCAGTAACTGGAATCAGATGGGCTAAATAAGTTTCTTTCACAAATCCCGTCGCACCACCCCCTCGCTTTTCAAATCCCGACTCAGTAACAGTTAAAATTACTAATGCGTCTAGCCGCTGAATCGCCATCGCAGTTAAGTCCACTTTTTTCGGTATTTCGGACTTAAGCTGAGTAGCAATACAACGAATCCCGCACAAACGCTCCGCACCGTAGCGAGGTAATTCAAGAGGCGGTATTTTTGTTTGATTCGGCGTACCTACGCCTACCCGCATTACCTGCCCCCGGCGATTGATGTAAATACACAGCGGCTGTTTAATCTCAGCGCTAATCGCAGCCAGTCGTTGGGCAAATTCGGGAGTAGTAATGCGATCGCCCGGTACTCGTTGGTGATATAACTTTTGTAGCTGCTTGAGTTGGCTGGACTTGAGACCTTGAAGGTGTCCGTATATCGTTTCGATAGGCTATTTGACCAGTAATCTGGCTCCTAACTCTACATCATTTATTTTAGCTCTCTTCGTCTATCTACCTCACACCGCAATTGACGTTGACATATCCAGCACTGATAGCAATGGACAGTTGACAGTGGACAGTTGATAGTTATTTGATGTAAATCAAACCCTTTACTCAGGAAGGCTTGTCGGCTCTATTCATGACGTTATTGATGTATTAACCGATCCACATATTTCATGTAATTTACTACAGCCTCATTCTGCCTCATTTTCTATTTCTAGAATTGCTGCTTCTGGGGATAAATCTCCAGAAATGACCAACCTAATCCCCGGTAAATATCGATCCATCATCATCAGGTTAATATAAACCAGCTCTTTTATTATCTTAGCAGCGAGCGGGTTATGATTAACACTAATACTAGTTTTGTAGCGAATTTCACCGTCATTGAAGTCTAGTTCAAAATTCCCGATAATTTGACCATAATTTATTCTAGATAGTAACTCTCCTAAAGCCCGACGCTTGGGTTTGGGAACTTTAGCAGGGCAAACGGAGTAAAAGATGAATTGCTTTTGTTTTTCTCTAGCTTGGGCATAACAGTCACATTTACCGTTTTTTCCGTTGAAGGCTAGACGTAAGGTTGATTGTTTTTCTATTTTAGTGAATGACCAATTGTCTTGTGTGAAGAAGTTGACTAGTGCGTCAAAAATCGATTGATTTGAGGGCATATTTTGAGGTGTGGCATTGGCAGTTTCTGGATTTCGCCTCTCCAGAAGGCGAATATCGCTTTCACTCGTAGGATTGGGCAGCTAAGTGTCTTGTTTTTGGATGCAGTATTTAAGTCTCATCCTCCTCACTAGTCTCTACCTTCAAATCCCCCCCAGCAAATGAAGGAATTCCCATGTTTTTAAAGGATTGTGCGATCGCATCTTGTGCTGATTGTCTGTACTGTTGTTTTCTCTTTTCTTCTAAGCGCTTCTCTTCCTCGATGAATAAATCCTTGAGCGACGAGTGAATCATTTCATCAATTTTCTGCCCAACTGCATCAGGTGACTTGTCAATTTGATCTGCAAAATCCCGCAGTTTATCTACAATTTCTTTGAGATACTCCTCGATATTTGAAGAAGAAAGCACCTCTTGTAACTTTTTAGGTAATTCTTCTATTTCCCCACTTATCTTGATTCCCTGAGTAGAAAAAGTTTCTCGAAGTGATTGTAAACGCGATCGCACCGCATCAACTTCGGTAGGGTTTTTAGACGTTGATTCACCGACAAATTTCTTGAGCTGAGTGTAGAGATTTAGAAAGGCAGTTTTAGCGGCATCAGGATTATTTTGGAGTTCTTCAGGGGTGACACCAAGGAGTGCTGAGATAAGGTTTTGGTTTGATCGGGTTTGCTCTAATGATGGAGTGGAATTTGATGGGATTTCTTGTGATGACTGTGTTGAAAATGCCATGAAATTAGAAAAGGCATTTTTAGCTTCCTCTAAAGCTTGGTTCATTTCAGCCTGAAGGTAAGCTTTTGCCTCTGATTCTGTAATTTCAAAGGAGGTAATTGCCGTGGAATCAACGTTTTTTTTATCCCCCTTTAGGCTACAAAGAATGAAGTTTCCAGTCGGTAGTGCTTCGTCGTCGGGAATGAGGAAGTATTGAGTTTGTGTAGAATTGCTCCAAAGGGAACGTTTATCTTTAGTGTTCATCATATCTCACTTCTATGCTCTGTAAAGCGTAGATCGGAGTCCTTTAAACTTCGCAATTCAATGTCTTGTAACCGGGGATTATTTATTTCATCTGCTCGTCCAAGATAGTAAAGACATATCTCACCTAAGATACCTGATGGCTTTTTGCTTCTATATACATTGATCTGCTGAAGTTTTTCCTTTTGTAAATCGATATCAAAAAACTTTACAAATTTCACCCATTTTTTTCCTCAGTGAAATAAAGAATGGGGCTGGCGACTTCACACAATCTAAGCCCTCAAATCCTCGCCTGGAGTATAGGCACGCCGAATTACGCCCAAGTATGTAAGGCATTGTGACAATCAACCAATGACCAAACCATTATTAAGCATTATGTAAACTTATGTTGCGATTTGTTAACTTTTGTGATATTGTTGAAAATGAAAGGCAAAGCTTCATACCGCGAAAGCCTTGGTTTTGCCCGTTTTGTCAGTACCAAATCTAGAAAAGTAGGTATCCGATGCCGTTTACGATTGACACAGCTCGTAGTATTTTTCCCAACACTCTAGCCGCTGATGCAGTACCTGCAACAATTGCCAGGTTTAGCCAGCTTAGTGCTGAAGATCAACTTGCCTTGATTTGGTTTGCTTACCTGGAAATGGGTAAATCAATCACTATTGCTGCACCAGGGGCTGCGAGCATGGTGCTTGCAGAGGGAACTCTCAATCAGATTCGGCAAATGTCTTTCCGAGAGCAATCTCAAGCAATGTGCGATTTAGCAAATCGTACTGATACCCCGATATGCCGCACTTATGCCACTTGGTCTGCCAACATTAAACTAGGTTTTTGGTATAAGCTTGGACAATGGATGGAAGAGGGAGTTGTTGCGCCAATTCCTGAAGGATATCGACTTTCTGCTAATGCAGCAGCCGTATTGAAAGCGATTGGAGATTTAGAGTCAGGTCAACAAATTACAGTCTTAAGAAATGCTGTGGTTGACATGGGATTCGATCCGAATAAGTTGGGTAGTTACAAACGGGTTAGCGAACCTGTTGTTGTTCCGAAAGAATCTTCACAACGGACGAAAGTAACTATTGAAGGCATTGATAATTCAACTGTTCTCAACTACATGAACAATATGAATGCCAATGACTTCGATGCGCTAATTGAGTTATTCACTCCTGATGGCGCTCTACAACCTCCTTTCCAAAGACCAATTGTTGGCAAAGATGCCGTTTTGCGGTTTTTCCGGGAAGATTGCCAAAACCTGAAATTAATGCCAGAAAGAGGTGTTGCTGAACCTACTGAAGATGGTTATACACAAATCAAGGTTACTGGTAAAGTGCAAACTCCTTGGTTTGGTGGTGGTGTGGGAATGAATATGGCATGGAGGTTTTTGCTCAATCCTGAGAATAAAATTTTCTTTGTCGCTATTGATTTGTTGGCATCTCCTAAAGAGTTATTAAATCTGGTTCGTTAGAGTCTTTTGATAGTTTCTTGTGGTGCGTTAGCGGTGCGTTAGCAGTGCATAACGCATCCTACAAATGAGATAGTTTGTGGTGATGTGTTAGCGAGGGAGCATCCCAATGAAGGCAAAGATACTTGCTTTTGCCAAAGTTTTCGCCCTCCCCAGCCCCCCTTGTGAAAGGGGGGAGCAAGAATACAACCTGCATTTCTTCCCTCACGGGATGCTACCGTTAGCGGTGCATAACGCACCCTATAAATGGGGATTGTCTAACTATAGCGGTAACAGATTTAAGGAGGGGGCGCTCTCCGGTGAGGGCGCTTTTTGTAGGAAAACGAATTTGTTTGAGAAAACAAAATATAACAGAATGTGGTGAGGAATTAATTGATAGTCACTATTAGCAAGAGTTCACAATTAAATAATGAAGATTATTCAGGCGATTGGTGGTTGATAATTCCGATGGGGCAAAGAGGGGTATTGATGGCAATTACGATGGCTTTGCCCGCCGCAGGCATCGCAGCTTTGGGGATTGGTAGCCTGTCATTCCTACTGCCATTGCCTTTGGCTGATATTTCACTTTTTTGGTTGGTGCTTGCCATATTGGTACGAACTTTTCTTCATACTGGCTTATTTATTATTGCTCATGATGCTATGCACGGGAGTTTAGTCCCGAATCATAAGGTAGCTAATGACTTAATTGGGAAGTTTGCTATTTGGTTATATGCTTTTTTCCCTTATGAAAGATATCGTGAAAATCATTGGCAGCATCATCATTATCCAGGGCAAATTAGGGATCCGGATTTCCACGATGGTATTCATCGTCATCCTCTCCGCTGGTATCTAAAATTTATTGGGGAATATTTGCCTTTATCCCAATTTATCATCCTGGGGAGTAGTTGGGGATTAATTTTCTATATCCTGAATCAAATCTTTGATATTTCTCTGGTTAACTTTATTGTATTTTGGATTTTACCGTTGCTATTAAGTTCCATCCAGCTATTTTATTTCGGAACTTATTTGCCTCATGGGGGAAATGAGAAAGATTCTAGCAATAGTCATCACGCTCACAGCACTAATTATCCCATATTCTGGTCTTTTTTGACTTGCTATCACTTTGGCTATCATTGGGAACACCATGAATATCCTAACATTCCTTGGTATCGATTGCCAGAGATCCGTTTTCAACAGAACCTTAAAGTCTGAAGAGAGGATAATAAGATAATTTTTAGTTAAATCATAACTTATGTCAATATCTATATTTAGATTATGCTAATCTTTTAAAAGCACAATATTACAACTATATATCCTCTAGTATTCTTTGTCCTAATGCCATCAATTTAGGTCGATATTATTCGATGTAAACTGAAAAAACTAGGCAAGTCATCTAGGATTTAGACAAAAGGAAATAACTGGTGAAGCTATTCTCCTTTTACACAATCTAGATGGAGTTAAGTAGTTGTAATGGAGTACTAATAATAATTTAGTTTAGTTTGAAGTAAGGCAAATGAGTGAGACAGGTTGGTCTAATTTTGAGGAAACTGTGGCTCAAGAAGCCTTTGACAAAGCATATCAGCGAGAAATCGCTGCTTTGATTGAGGAGGTGCGTGCCCAAGCAAGTGCGATCGCAGAAATTAAGGATATGTGGGTTTTGCACGATTTCTTAAGTGCGAGAAGACACGATTTAGATGGCAAGTATGAGTACAGAAATTCAGTCCTCATCTTTGTCTTTGCTCGATTAGTGAAGGAGGGTTGGTTAAATATTAAGGAATTGGAGGGATTGGATAAGGATAAGCTTGCCAAAATAGTTGCCCTGGCAAGGATGTAATATCATCTCCGTTAAAAATGTAGGTTGGGTTGAGGAACAAAACCCAACCTACATCTATATTTCGGTTAGCCAAACTAATAATAGCCAACATACTGATACACCTGATTTTTGACCAGATTCAGAATTGCGATCGCCTTTTTCAACCGATACTTGTCATCATCAAGTAAATCCGCTGGATTGGGTTGTTCGAGGTGTTCCAATAAAGTCTTCGTTCCTTCCACAATCCTATCACTCAAAAACTGAATGTAACTGCCCCTAGTTTCAGGAATAAGCTCAACTAAAGGTACGCTAATCATCTCCTCCTCCAATTCCAAGAGAGTTGACTTGGCTTGGGCAATCTTAGAGAATTGAGAATGAGCTAACCAAGCATAAAACTCTTCACTCAGATCCACACTATCATTTTCAATTCCATCCAGGTATAGCAGTCGCCAAGGTGGTTAAGATACAGAGAGATTCGTAGGGGTGTTAGCGGAGCGTGGCGTTAGCCTAGCAAGAGGGCGATACCCTTGGCAACAAACCCTAAATATTTATATCCTCTTGCTTCACCCTCCCTTCACTATTGATGCCCTAACTACCTTGTCTATTGCTATATAATTTTTCTGATTTAGTAGGGCGATTAACTTCGTAGGGAGATGCAGTAGCTATTCAGAGGAATTGACGGGATGAATGGTAATCGCTATATATTAGACATCTTGCGTAAATCCCGGAAGGGTGAAGCATAAGCGGATAAAACCATTGATTTTTTGCATAAATCCGGGCGCTTATGCTTCACCCCTACACCTAAATATCGAATGAGAGCAAGAGGTCTATTTTAACTCACGCTGAATACGATGAGGTTTGTCGGATTAGGTGTATCAATTTGTCTGTATATTTCATTCTTCTCAAGATCTCGGAAAATCCAGCGATAGGTAGTTTGAGTACCGGGTTTTTCTAATTGCTGATGGATTTGAACAATCGTGTACTGTGGAAATGAGCCAGCCGTAATGGGGGATGTCAACTCGCTAATGAGATCTGACGGGGCGACAACTATGGCTGAAACCCTTCCACATTCTGGTGTGTAGCACATCGCG